>CAYSWR010000005.1:0-55011 GCA_964434855.1 uncultured Nitrosopumilaceae archaeon
TTGATGAAAAACCACTTGATGACATATTTGAGGTAATATTGAAGGTTTCAAATCCTCAGAAAGGTATCTCGCCAATTGATCTCAAATTATTGCCAGTCAAATCTGCAGACGCAAATTCTTCCGTAACACAGTACATCGGTAATGCAACATTTGGTTTTCCTGGAACATGGCATGTAGAAATTGTATCTTTACGAAAGCAAAATGCAAATGAGGCAGTATCCTTTGATGTTGTAATAAAACCTCGTCTTTCTGAATTACAGACAAATATAGTTGAATATAATTTTCCAGATACAAATGTTGCACCACTATATCCCGTATTTGATGGTAAAAATACGATATGGATTAGCGATACTGCCAAGCCACGAATATGGAAATTTACTATTGATGACAAACAATTCAAGTCATATGAATTTGATGGACAAATTTCTGTAACACTAAACATAGACAACGATGGAAAGATATGGTATACTGACACACCAGATTCAAGAATTGGATTCTTTGATCCATCTACAGAAAAATTTGAAAATATTGATCTCCCAATAAAATCTGTACCTATTTTCACAGAAACTGATCTTAAAAATAATATCTGGGTTGCATTGGCAGATAGAAATATTTTATTAAAGTATAATCAGGATGAAAAGAAATTTGAAGAGTTTAAGGTCTCATCTGCTCCACAATCTGGAACGACTGCTCTAATTTTAGATAAGTCTGGCAACATTTGGTTTACTGAAGCACAAGCAGGAAAAATTGGAGTCATAAATCCAGATACAGGAGAATCCAAAGAATTTGGGCCGCAAGACCCACTAAAAGAACCAACAGCGTTGTTCTTTGATGAGAATGGAAATCTCTGGATTTCCGAACACACAGGGCTTGCAATTACAAGATTTGATACACTTCTAGAAACATTTGAAAGAATTTCTTTGTCTGATAAGGACTCATTACCGTTTGGTATGGCATCTGACAGGTTTGGCAACATTTGGGTTGGACAACATACTGTTAACAAGTTGGGCGTGTATGATCCTTACAATACTAATTTTAAAGAGGTACCAATCCCAACTGAGCAATCATTTACACAATTTATCATCTCTGATGATAGTGGGAATATCTGGTTTGCAGAACAACGTGGTCAAAAGCTTGGAATGGTTTCCATAACAGAGATTCCAAGACAGACAGTAATTGCACAAAGTACGACATTTGAGATAAAATATGCAGAGCTTGTATCACCACTTATAGCAGCAGGCATTATTGCAACGTCACTATTCTTTGTAAAAAGTACCAAAGATAAAAGAAAGATTGACAGTTTAGTAGATTAAGAAATAATTTAGTTGTGGTTATACTTGTTTTATACTTGGAATTATTGTTTTATTTTTTATAAAACCAGCTGACTTGATTCCAAGTGAGACAGAAAAGATTGCAAGTGAGATTAGTACAATCATTCCACCGGGCGCTATGTTAAATGTGTAAGAAGTAAGTATTCCAGTTACTACTGAAGAAACTGCAAAAGTCATAGAAAGTATTGCAGTTTGTTTGAAGCCACGTGAAAACAGCATCGCAGTTACATTTGGTATAACAATTAATGAAGAAATAAGCAAAATGCCTACAAGTTGCATAGAGCTTACCACTGTTATTCCAGCAATTGTTACAAGCAGATAATTCAATTTCTCAACTGGAATACCACTTACCTTTGCTTGTTCTTCATTAAATGTGGCGTAAACTAGTTGTCGATACAATAATAAAATTATAATCAAAATGGAACCTGCAAGTCCTAGGATTAGAATTGTATTTTCTAAACTAACAAGCAAAATACTTCCAAAAAGAAAGCTGAAGATATCCACAGTAAATCCACCTGCCAGACTGATAAGAACAACTCCCATAGCAAGACCTGATGAAAGCAAAATTGCTACAGTTGCATCACCAGAAATTTGGAATTTTTGTCTAATCTTAGTAAGTCCAAGCGCACTTGATACTGAAACTCCAAAAGCAACCCACATTGGATAAATTCCAAGAAATAGTCCTGCAGCTATCCCTCCAAAAGCTGCATGTGCAAGCGCATCACCAAAAAGTGAATATCTTCTGAGAACTAGAAAAAGCCCAACAACTGAACACATGAGAGCAATAGCTATACCTGAAATGAGCGCCCTATGCATGAATCCATATGAAAGAATTTCAAATACCATACTAATCCTCGTGGTGATGCATGTGCATCTGCATTGATGACTCTGAATACATTTTTAGTAGATCCTCGTTGTGGAAGAAATCTTCTGATATGCCATGAAAAAATAGAGTTCTGTTAAGGCAAGCTACTTTTGATGCAAGTTTGGCTACTGCATCTAGATCATGTGATGACCAGATTATTGTGATGTTTTCTTTCTGATTTAGATCATGCAAAATTTGATAAAACAATTCTTTACTTTGTGAATCAATTCCAGTGACAGGTTCGTCAAGGATTAGGATTTGTGGATCATTTACAAGAGCTTTTGCGATAAAGACTCGTTGTTGTTGTCCTCCAGATAGATCACCAATTCTTCTATGACTTAGCTCATGAAGCCAAACCTTCTGTAAAACTTCATCTATCTTGTCTTTTCTTGAATTTTTTGTCAGACCCATTCCAACAACTTCTAATATGGTAGCTGGAAAATTTTTTTCAAAGACAGGTTTCTGTGGTACATATCCTATTTGTTGAAGATATTGTTTTGATTTTCTTATGTTTGTATCAAAAAACCGAATTTCACCTTTGTAGTTGTTCAAAAGGCCAAGCATACAGCTGAAAAGTGTGGTTTTGCCTGCACCATTTGGACCTATTATTCCCAAAAAATCTTGAGATTCTACTGAAAAGTTTACCTTATCCAATGCTAAAATGCCTTGATAATCAACCGTAAGGTTTTCAATCTCTACCACATTCATGAGCATAATTCCTCCTTGAGATTTGACAGGTTTTGTTCCATTCTTTTTATATAATCAGAATTCTTCTCATAGATCTCTATAGGACTTAGAGTCAATACTTTAGCTCCTATCTCGTCAGCAATGACTTCAGATACTCTTGGGTTTACAGCTTCTTCAGTAAAAATAACATGTAAGTCAAGATTTTGTGCCTTTTGAATAATTTGTTGTAGTTTTACTGCTGTTGGTTCTTCATTTGGATTAACTCCAATTATTGTATTTTGATTAAGGCCATACTCGTTTGCAAAATAAGAAAATGCATCATGAAATGCAAGAAAGTCTTTTTTCATACAAATAGAAAGTTCATTTCTTATTTTGTTGTCAAGTAAATTCAATTTAGTATTGTAAGCGTTAGCATTTTTTTGATAATAATCAGCGTTTTGAGGATCAACCCTGACTAAACCATTTGCTATATTGTGTATTTGTTTTTTAGCTAAAACTGGATCAAGCCAAACATGCGGATCATTTTGAATTTTGTTATCAAACACATGTTTACCTTTTTCTAATAGTGGTATTCCACTACTTGTATCTACAATCAAAATATCAGGATTAACTGAAAGTAGTTTTGTAATCCATGGTTCAAGACCAGCGCCATTTATTACTATCATATCTGCGTTTTGCATTTTTTGAAGATCTTGAATTGTTGGTTCCCAATCATGTGGTTCTATTCCCGAAGGAATAATTGTAGACACATCAATTCTTTCACCAGCAATTATTTTTGTAAATTCGTAAAGTGGATAAAATGATGCAAGGACTTTAAGCTGATGTTTTTCTGTAAAACCAGTCACATTGTTATGTTCAGAAGACCAGAGTGCAAACGCAGAAAGTGGAATTATTACAGATATAGCTAGTATTGCTGCTCGTGTATCTCCATTCATACAAGACATTCTTTAATGTTATTAATAAATCTAAGAAATATTAATAATAATTACTGCTAAACTTATAAAATACTTAATAATATTCTAGGCATGCCGATAGTTTCGATATCATTAAACGATGAAATTCTTTCTGAAATTGACAAGTTACAAAAATCCATGGGATTTTCAGGAAGATCTGAAATCATACGTGCGGGAATTAGAAACTTGATTTCTGAAGAAAAACAGCGAAGTAATCTTTCTGGCCTAATCCACGCTATACTAATGGTTATTCATGATGAAGAGTCAGAGCAGATAGTTACAGGGATAAAACACAACCATGAAGAATTAATCGGTACGCATTTGCACAGTAAGATAGAGGGAAACAAATGCATGGAGTTATTTTTGTTACATGGTCAAGCCGATAAAGTAGATGGAATGACAAAAGATTTCAAAACAAATAGAAAAATGGGTCATGTTAAACTGGTCATAACCTAGATTACCTGTGTTAATGACATAGCAGAAACTCATATTCAGAACAAGAAGAAAAATCCCTGTTGAATTATAAAATTGTTGCTGGATTTTTATTTCGTTTTTTCTTTTATTTCTAATTCATATTGGTCAAAAGTATACTTTCGTAAGCTTCCAAATGGTTTGAATGCTCTACCGTTTCCATGATAAAATTTGGAGAAAAATTCCACATAAATCAATCTTGCTCCCTGTATACCAGGTTCAAAGACTCCAATTATAATATTGAAAATGTGTCCAATGAGCAATATGATTGTTCCAAGAATAACATATGGTATTCCATTATCAAGAACTCTTATGAAAATGTAATCTATTACATCGGCTAGTATTACTGATGCCAAAAGAATCCCAGTAATTCTGGTGTAAGAAAGTATGTGACTAACTATAGATGGTAACTCCATGATAGCTCTTGGACCCTCTCCATATAACATTAAACCGATTCCTCCCAAAAGCAATCCATAGTGAATTGGGTTGATCTGTCCATGATGCATTAAGGTTAGTCCTGTCATTACAACACCCCAACCAAATAACAACCAGCCTATTTTTCCTATAGCATGTTTCTTTTCACCCTCTCTCAAACTATTGAGAATACCAAGAATCAGGCCAAATGTTACCATGCCAATGCCGATATATCCGCTAATTAACAAAAGTTTTCGAAGCCCATGGATTGGATCAAAGAGTGCTCCAGCAGCAGGAAGAAGTTGCATGCCAAGTGCTGTGTTTAGATAACCAAACAAGTAGCTGTTGAGATGGAAACCAAAGTACAAATCAAATGTGAATCCTAAAATCATTGCAATAATAGCGCCAGGAGTCATTGCCTTTGCCAATTTTACCATCTGCCTTGGTTTCAATATTTTCAACGCAAAACTTCTCAATGGCTTCGGCATGATGTTAAGATTACGTTTTCCACCTTCTACTCGTCTAATTACCCATCTGCAAACAAGAAGTATTACAAGACCATATCCTGCATCACCTACCATCATACCATAAAAGACTGGAAAGAGGAGGCCGAAAATCAGCGTAGGATCAAATTCTTTGCCAGATGGCAGAGAATAGAATCTAATGAAGGCCTCAAACAATTTGAACCGTTTTGGATTGGCAAAGAGTGTTGGTGGATTTTCTTTAGTTTCTAATTCATAAATGATTGTTCCTTTTGCATACTTGTCTAAATTAGCTTTGATTTCCTCAATCTTTGATTTTGGAATCCACCCTTCTAGTGCAAAAGAATCAGATGTAACTCCAAGATTATCAATGACCTCAAGTTTTTTGTTTTCAATTTCAATCTGTTCTTCTATACAAACAATGTTTGCATAATGTTCTTTAGAAATCTCCGCTAGCTGTCTATCAATCTCTTTTAATTTTTGAGTTAGTTCATTTAGGATAGCTCTTTGTGATTGTTTTAACTGATCAGGTTTTCCATTAAGTTTTGGTACTGGTTCAAGTTTGACATTGTATTCTTGAACAACAGTAGCAAGAGCATGAGGTGAAAAGTTTGGAAAGGTAACAAGAACAATATGTGTAATTTCTTTTCCCTCTTTAGAATAAAGAAAAACGTCTTGACTGCTTACCTCTAATGCTTTCTTGAAAGCTGTGAACTTTTTTGAGTCTATACGACCAAAGTAAGAATGTGCTGATTTTAACTGGAGAACGTTGAAATCTTCAGGGAAGAATGAAAATTCTTCAACTAGTTTTATATTATTTTCAGTTTCATTGATTTTAGTTAGAAGGTTTTCTTTTTCCCTTTCAAGAGAAGCAACTTTAAAGTCTATATCAATTGATCTTGCTGCGTGCATCAAATTGTCAACCGTTGGAAAACTCTGACAATGAGTAACTGGGATTGGAGGAAGTACTGTTTTGAATGCTTTAATTCTAAGAAGTTGATCTGAAACTTGCCTGTAAAGGTCATTATCTCGTTCATTTTTAAGCATGGCAGCCACATCTTTAGATAATGATTCAAGTTGTACTACACCCATATCGTGTAAAACAGAAATTACAACTTGCGTGTATTTTCTTAGACCAAGTACTGCCATCCGTGTCATTGGAACAGGCTTGAGTACCATTATTCTACACCTTTTAACAAAATATCTATAATTCCACGAACAGTTTGTACGTCCATCTGTGTTGAGATGGTTTTTGATTTTGTTTTAGCATCTTCAATAATTTTCTCTACCTCAAATGCGGCTTTTTTTCTTGCTTGCTCAATGTTTGTTTCGACTAATTTTTCTCCTTGTGTTTTTGCTGATTCAATTGCTTTGTCCGCATCAATTTGAAAAGATTTTATGTCTTCTGTTACCTTTTTTTTGTAACTTTCAATTTCAGTCTGTGTTTTTTCTTCAGCATCTTTAATTTGTTTCAGTGTATGAACATATTTTTCTTGTGTTGACATGTTATACTCCTAAGAAATGCTTTCCTGCATACAATACTAACGTAATTGTACCGAGAATATTGCCAATCTTAAATGCCCTCATAATTAAATAGAATTTCCTTTGTTGTGGATTTACAAAATTAGCTGGCAAGTATTTCTTTCTCCTTTAGAATATTTTCTTGTTCTCTTTCACCCATCTTACGCTTTACTGTTTTTAACATGACGAATGTATCACGTTCTATTTCAGCTAATCTAAATACAATGAATTTGACCGCACTCTCTAATCTTGGAATGAAAACGTTTTCTATTGCGTTGGATTTTCGTTTTGTCTTTTCTATTTCATAAAGAAGTTTTCGTAATGTAGTTTCTTTTTCTGCAACATCAAGCACCATTTTGTGAACGTTTTGAAATGCCTTTATTGCTTCATTAATTGAAGGAGGAAGTTCTAGTATGTGCTCTGTAAGGGCTTTGCCACTTTGTCCACCTTGTAATTTTGGTATACGAACTCCCATTACGTTTTTTACTTTTATTTGTAAATTACTTAGTTGTGGAATCTTCATTGCTTCGTTTTCTAATTGCATTGTACCGGCAAGCATCTCTGCCATCCTAATACTTTGATAACCCTTTATCAATTCAGATTGTAAACCACTCCTTAATGCAGCAGCAGTTTTACTTGCGTTAAAAAATTCTAGAATTAATGCTTGACGTTTTAGCTTTAACAACTTCAATCCTTTTTTAGCAATAACGATTCTTCGTTTGGTACGAATGTATTCAAGACGAGTTGGACGGATGTTGATTACTGATGGCAAAACTTAGGTACCACCTTTAGTGGTTTTTTTTCCGTACTTTGCAATGAGCTCGGGTTTAATACGATTCATTTCTGATTCGGACAGCTCGCTGAGTAGTTCCCAACCAATGTCTAGAGTTTGTTCAATGGAACGGTTTTCATCCAATCCTTGGTTGACAAATTTTCGTTCAAAGTTGTTAGCAACCTTCAGGAATTTCTTGTCTAGATCACTTAAAGCCTCTTCACCGACTATTGCTGCAAGTGCTCTTGCATCTTTGCCTTGCGCATATATTGCATAAAGTTGATCTGCAAGACTTCGATGATCTTCTCTTGTTCTTCCTTTTCCAATACCTTGATTCATCAAACGTGAAAGACTTGTTAGTACATCTACAGGTGGATGAATGTCGGCTCGGTGCAAATCTCTACTCATGACTATCTGACCTTCTGTAATGTAACCAGTGAGATCTGGAATTGGATGTGTAATATCATCAGCAGGCATTGTAAGTATTGGAATTTGTGTTACAGAACCATGTCGTCCCTTTATCTTTCCGGCTCTTTCGTAAAGAGAAGACAAGTCTGTGTACATGTATCCTGGATATCCTCTTCTTCCTGGAACTTCTTCACGTGCAGCAGAGATTTCTCTTAATGCTTCACAATAATTTGTCATATCGGTGATTATAACAAGAACGTGCATTTCACGTTCGTACGCAAGAAATTCTGCTGTTGTCAGGGCAAGTCTTGGAGTAAGTATACGTTCCATTGAAGGATCAGATGACAAATTCAAAAACAGTGCTGTTCTTCCAAGAGCACCGCTTTCCTCAAATTGCTTTACAAAAAAGTTTGCTTCTTCACTTGTAATTCCTATTGCAGCAAACACAACAGAAAAGTTTTCGGATCCACCAAGAACTTTTGCCTGTCTTGCGATCTGTGCTGCAAGTAAATTGTGTGGAAGACCAGCACCAGAAAATATTGGAAGCTTCTGACCTCTGACAAGAGTATTCATTCCATCAATGTTTGACATTCCTGTTTGGATGAATTCTGAAGGTTCCTCTCTTGCATATGGGTTAATACCAGAACCTACAAGATCGACTTTTTGTTTTGATACAATTTTTGGGCCATTATCTCGAGGATTTCCAAGTCCGTCAAATACTCTTCCAAGCATTTCATCAGAAACTGATAACATAGCAGTTTCACCAAGGAATTTTGTTGAAGTTCCGGAGGTGGTCAAACCAAGGGTTGGACCAAAGACCTGAACAATTGCCAAACCTTGTCTAGTGTCTAGAACTTGTCCTTGTCGTCGTTCTCCATTGACAAGTTTAATTTCAACCATTTCACCGTAGGCTGCATTATCAACACCTTCAACAAATATCAGTGGACCTGTGATTTTTGATAGTGTCTTGAATGCTACACCAGACATTTAGGTGGTCACCTCAATTATTAGACTGTTGAATTCTTTTTCCATCGTAGTCTTTACATCCTTAACCAGTTGTTCTACTTGATCTTCTTTAGTCCATTTTATTCTTGAAATCATTTTTCTTGATTCTAGTGCACCGAGCTTTGATGATGTTGCACCTTTCTTTATTGCATCACTTTCTCTTCTACCAAATTCTAAAATTGTAGAAAGCAGTAGATGTTGTTTTTTAATTGATGTATATGTATCAACTTCGTCATAAGCACTTTGTTGTAGATAATCTTCTCTAATAGAACGTGCCGTATCCAAAACACCTTTTTCTGGTTCTGGTAATGCATCATAACCTACCAATTGAACAATTTCTTGCAATTCTGATTCTCTTTGTAAAATTTCTAGAGCTTCTTTTCTTAGTGCAACCCAATCACTAGCAACATTATTTTTATACCACTCACCCATATTACCTGCATATAATGAATAGCTTGTAAGCCAGTTGATAGCCGGAAAGTGCCTTCTTGAAGCCAAGCTTGCATCCAAAGCCCAGAAAACTCTTGTAACTCTAAGTGTATTTTGTGATACTGGTTCTGAAAAGTCTCCACCTGGAGGTGAAACTGCACCGACCAAAGTCAAGGAACCTACTCTTTCTTCTGGAGAGATAATAACAGCTTTTCCTCCTCTTTCATAAAATTCTGCCAGTCTTCTTCCAAGATATGCTGGATATCCTTCTTCACCTGGCATCTCTTCTAATCTTCCTGATATTTCTCTGAGTGCTTCTGCCCATCTAGAAGTACTATCTGCCATCAAGGCTACACCATATCCCATATCACGATAATATTCGCCCATCGTAATTCCAGTGTAGACACTTGCCTCACGGGCTGCAACAGGCATGTTTGAGGTATTAGCAACAAGAATTGTGCGTTCCATCAAGGGACGCTTTGATTTAGGATCTTCTAGTTTTGGAAAAGTTGAAAGAACTTCGGTCATCTCATTTCCTCTTTCTCCACAACCTACATAGACTATGACGTTACTGTCTGCCCACTTTGCAAGTTGTTGCTGGATGACTGTTTTTCCACTTCCAAAAGGTCCTGGAATACAAGCAGTCCCACCTTTTGCAACTGGGAAGAAGGTATCCAAAACCCGTTGACCTGTCAGTAATGGCTCTTCTGGTGGAAGTTTACGCAGTACTGGTCTTGGTACACGAACAGTCCACCAACTTGACAAAGCGATTTCTACCTTTGAGCTATTAGTCTTAACAGATGCGATGATTTCATTTACATTGTATTTTCCTTCAGATATTTCTGTAAGTTCACCATCAACATTGTGTGGAATCATTATTTTGTGCATTATCAATGGAGTTTCTTGAAGTTCACCAATAATTTCACCTGGAGAAACATGATCACCTTTTTTCTTTAATGGAACAAAGTCCCATTTTTTTGTCTGATCAAAAGCAGGGATAACATTTCCTCTACTGATAAAGTCTCCACTTTGTGCTCTTAATACATCAAGTGGTCTTTGAATACCATCATAAATTGAAGTTAAAAGTCCAGGACCAAGCTGCATTGAAAGCGGACGTTTTGTATTAATGACTTTTTCACCTGGTCTTAAACCAGTTGTATCTTCGTATACCTGTATTGTAGCCTTGTTACCTTCTAAACGAATTATTTCTCCTACCAGACCAAGTTCACCAATTCGTACCACATCAAACATTTGTGCACCTTCAAGACCACTTGCTAAAACGACAGGTCCAGAAATTCTAGAAACTATACCATCTACCATCTCATCATCAACTTCCTCAAATATTAACTCCCAATACCCTTTTTGCTAATGCAGCTATTGTTTCTTCTTGAATGTTTCCTTGAAGTGACGGCATAAATAACACAAGGGGTTCTATTGATGCTTTGATCTTTGTTCTAAATGTGCTTGGAAGTAAATTATGAACAAATTCGCTTACAATAATCAGACTAAATTTTCCAGATGAAAAAAGATCTTGCAAGGTTTTGTTAGCATCCTCCTTACTTGCAATAAATGTATCATCCATTCCAAGAAGTCTATAGCCAATGGCAAGCTCACGCTCTCCTATTATCGCGATCCTTCCACTTGATTCTGTTTTCTGTTTAGACATATTTTCACTCACTTAGCAACATTGAATTTATTTGTTCAGTTGTTAGATTGTAACGTTTTCCATAGGCGATCCTTTTAATGTTTTCACGTTCATACTCTGCATTAATAATAAAGTAGAATATTGTTCCAATAGAAAGTGCGATATTTTTCAATTTTTTGACATATTGTATGTTTATGAATTTATCAAGCGCTATTTCAAAATCAATTAAACTTTGTGTCTTTTTGTACTGTGCTAACGCATTGATTAGTGTAAAACGATTTTCTACCCTTCCAGCAATTTCTGCAACATCTTTTACTCCATAGATATCCAATAGTTCATTCAGAGGGATCCTTCCTCCGTCAATAAGATGCCTACTAACTAGTTCTTTATCCAGATTTGCTTCTTTGCCTTTCATAAGATTTAGAATGTTTTTCTTATCTATCTCTGCTCTGAAAAATTCCCTAATCATACCTTCATCACCTTGGAAGAATTTTAGAGATTCAAGTAATGATTGATAATAAAATTTTTGTAAGGCAAGCATCATTGGCCCAAGATCACCACTCTTTTGATATTCTTCCAAGTGCTGCATTAGTAAGGTACCATAGTTGTATTTCACAAGTTGGTTTACAACACCATCTACACTTGATTGTGAAAGTATGGTCTTCATCTCATCATGTGTAATATTACCAGCAGAAATTCCTGCTGGCACATTACGGCTAGAAACTAAGAATGATTCTGTTTCAGTAATTGTTCGCCCCATACTTTTTGATGAAAGTATCAACTCAATATTGTAGATGTCCCATTTTGATAAGTAGCCCCTGACTGCAGACTTGCCACTAAACGGTGTTGCATCTAATGCAATTTTATTAACCTGAACAAGATGACGATTCATTGCAACTTCTAAAATTTCTGAAGGTGGATAGACAGAAGCAGCTTTTTCGATCTCTGGTCCATACCATGTTGATTCTAATATTTTTGCCATTTCAACATCATCTTTTGCCTTTAGAAGGTTTTGCATTACCTCCTTGGTAAGAAAATTCATCGATATTGCTTGTAGTCTTCCAAAAGAAGAGGAATATTGCGATGTTGGCATTATAGTGTTCTCTCCATAAGAAAACCTTTCACTTCGTCTTCATGAGTTCTTAAAAGTTCTTCAAATGTCAGATCTAGTTCCTTTGTTCCATCTTTTTTTTCTGCGATTATTCCACCCAAAGTTTGAATGGAGGAACCAATAGTTACTCCCTTTTCTTTTAAAACTGTACGGTCTTCTTCACGGTAATGAACAGTAATATTTTGATCTAATTTTTTTTTCGAAGTATTTACCATAGTCACTAATGTTTTTTTGTACTCTGGTGATTTTGCATAGTTCTTGATTTCTTGTTTAATGACATTAAATGTAGATTCCATGTTGGCGTTAATAGCATCAAATATAATTTTTTTTGCTTGCAATCTTGCTGACTCAATTATTCTTGCAAACTCTCTTTCGGACTTTAATTTTGCTTCGTTTGCAAAACGTTCCTGTATTTCTTTTATTTGTGTATCTCTTTGGTTTTGAATAATAGTTACTTTCTCATCTAGTTCTTTGCTAAGATTTTCAAGATCACTTTTTTTCCTATTCTCTATCTCAAGGAGAAAGGTCTCTATGCTCATTACTAATTCCACTATAGTATGCCAAGTAACAGAATAATTCCTAGCACAAATCCAATGATCCAGAGTGTTTCAGGAATGACAAAGAAGAACAATACCTGACCAAATTTTTCTGGCTTTTCAGCAATGATACCCATGCCAGCAGCACCAATTCCTTGTTGTGCATTACCAGTACCAATCAAACCACCAGCTATAGCAATTGCAGCAGCAATAGCTAACAGAGGCTTTGTTAAACCTGTACTCGTAGTTTCGGATTGCGCAAAGGCTGGAGTTGTAAAGAATGTAGAAAGTGCGATCGTCAAACCTGCAACTATTATAATAAAGGATACTTTTGAACGCCTGTTTAGCATCATCATTTATGGCTCATTTGGAGAGGCTATATTAATCTAATTTTTACGATGGCAGATCTATTTTTTAAAAACGTAAAACCATCCGAGAATCTGTCTTGGTTGTAGTAGAAACTTATATTCAGAACAAGAAGAGAAGTCCTATTGAATCATAAAAATTTTACTTTGTCTTTTGTTTTATTGATAATCATGCCAACTATAACCCAAGCATTTGGTCATGGTCTAAGTATTGACACTCCTCCTCCTGTGAACTATCAGGGGCGTGACATTACAATTACTGCAGAGATGCTTCCTGCATTTTATGATGACGTAAGTATTGATAAACAGATCAAGATAAGAGCTTTTGATTCCAAAACAGGAGAAAATATTAAAAATGTAAATTTTCTGATAGGACTAAATTATAAAGATAAAATGATTTTTAGAAATTTTTTCTTTACTCAAAATGGAGATTTAACAATCAAAGTATATCCAACTAGTGAGGGTGAAATCGAGATTACTGGTGAGAAAGAACCGTTGCTTGGAGGTTGGACTGCTACAGATACAAAACCAATTGAATTAAGAGGACCTATCTTCAATTCAGGTGGTTTATTCCATTTAGAAATAGCAATACGTACTATGGATGAGCCAGATAACATACTTGATGAACCAATAAAATATGATGCATACATCAGTATTGGTCAAACCACATACCATGATCAAAAAACAAAAGACGGTCAAGATGTTGAATTCAGAGTGAGATCATACTATGATACAATAACAAATTTTGAGTATGATCCAAATGAGAACACCATATCGTTTGAGATACCATTTGACTGGAGTGAGCAAAACATTAGCCAAATTCCATACGTACATGAAGAGATATTATTTCCAAAACATGTCATAGATCTTCTAGCTAATAGCTATACTGGGCAAGTAAATGGCATCAATTTATTCAAATCATCAATTTCAGTAGATGATTATTCCGTAGAAGATGGAAGAATAGTACATTTTGTAATTTTGCAAGATCATCTCAGAGTATTAAGAGATGCGCAAAAAAAATCTGGTGAATTACCAAATTATATAAAGTTTAAACTTGTTGCAAGTGATGAAATCAAATTTCCACTTACTGCAAAAACCAAAAATGAACAATTTCAGGTTGATCTGTCATGGGATCCACCAGTTATACAACCAGATCAAAAAACCAAGTTCATATTTACAATAAGAGATCCCACTACACTTGCAACAAAACAAAATTCAGTGTATGATTTTGTCATATTTCAAAATGGGAAAGAAATTCACAGAGATTCTGGAAAGGCAGTAATTGGAGGCGGATTTGAAGATTTTACTTTTACAGAAGATCAAACAGGTCATATTATCATTAGATTTGAAAAAATCGCCGGTACATCAGCTTCAACACAATTTGCTCTAGTTGTGGTTCCTGAGTTTGGGCCACTTGCAATTTTGATTCTTATACTTACAATGAGTTTTATTATAATATTGAGAAGATACCCAAAGATCCTGCTTAGATAATTAGAAACCTTTCTCATTCAATATCAAGGCAAGAAGGGCTGCACGTGTATCCTTACCATATTCTGCTTGTTTGAAATATTTTGCATGTTTTGTTGAATCTACTTCTGGTGAAATCTCATCAACACGTGGTAGTGGATGCATTATGATAGCATCTTCTTTCATTTTCTTTATTATTTCAGGACCAATTTTGTAACTTCCTTTTACTTTGTTGTATTCTTCTACGTCTGCAAATCTTTCTTTTTGGATTCTTGTTACATATATAACATCAAATTCGTCAAGATTTTCTTCTAGATTAATTGATTCTGTAAATGATAATCGTTTTTTGATTTCATAGGTAGAATCAGCCCTAATCTTTAGTGCCTGTGGTGAAATAAGATGAACGTCTACTTTGTAGTTGCCAAGTGCATATAACAGAGAATAAACTGTTCTGCCATATTTCAGATCACCAACTATTGCTATTTTCAGGCCATCAATTTTCTTTTTTTCTTTTCTAATAGTATAAAGATCTAGAATTGCTTGTGTTGGATGCTCTTCTGTTCCACTTCCTGCGTTTATCATTGGTTTTGTAGAAACCTCCGCTGCAAATCTACTAGAACCATCAAGTGGATGTCTTAAGACAAGGACGTCGGAATAAAGTGACATTATCTTTACAGTATCAGCAAGACTCTCGCCTTTTTTTGCAGAAGAGGAAGAGGCATCAGCTATTCCTATAGATGTACCACCTAGTGATGCCATTGCGGCTTCAAAGCTAAGTCTTGTTCGAGTACTTGGTTCAAAGAAAAGATATCCTAATATTTTCCCACGTCCAATCTCACGTCTCTCGTTTGGATTCATGTTAATTATTTTATCAGTAGCATCAAAAATGGTGTCAAACTTTTGTTTGTCAAAATCACGTATTGAGACAATGTCTTTTTGGAAAAAAGAATTGCTCATTTCAGTTCAATAATATATATGAGTACTATACAAAGTATTCCAATGTCAGAGTCTGATCTTATTGTTAGACGAATCAAGGATGGAACCGTCATTGATCATATTGAAGCTGGTAAGGGTCTCAAAGTTCTAAATGCACTTGAAATAGACGGAAAGGACGGGAATGTAATTACAATAGCGTTAAATGTTCCAAGTGCAAAGGTTTCAAAAAAAGACATCATAAAGGTAGAAAATAGATTTCTAAAAGATGATGATACAAACAAGCTGGCGTTGATTGCACCAAAAGCTACTGTTAACATAATCAAGGACTACAAGTTAGTTGAAAAAAGACGTGTTACTTTACCAAACGAGATTGAAAGAATTTTCAGATGTTCGAATCCTGATTGTATAACAAATAGTGGTGAAGACATTGAATCAATAATGGATGTTGTAGACAAAACAGGACTTGTCCTTCGATGTAGATATTGTACAAGAATTTTAGATGTTAATGAGTTAAAGTATTTCTAGTTTATTGTCCTAGGATGATGAACATCATGACGATACCGTAAATTGCGATTGATTCAACCATACCTACAAAGATGAATACTTTGGATTGCAGAGCTGGATTTTCACTGATTACGGCAAGACCTGCAGAACCCACATAACCTAGACCTATACCTGCACCAAGTGCGGCAAGACCAAATGCAAGACCTGCACCAATTAACTTAGCAGAACTATCTTCTGCAGAACTGGCTGCTGGCTCTTGAGCAAATGCAAGACCGGTTAATCCAGAAATAGATATGACCCATGCAGCAATAAGTGCATAGACTGCAGATTTCATTCTCAATACTGGCTCCTTTTCATGCTATATTTAAATCATGATATAAATAATTTATCAAATTTTATCAAGTGTTTTTTTCTTGAAGGATTTCAGATCGTCTTGTATAGTTTTGATAAAAGATTCTTCATCCTTCTCCAATCTTTCCTTTGCACTTTCCAGAAATTTTTTAATGTCTTCTTTTGCCATTATGCTTTTCTCTTCTCAATGACAGCCTTGACTTTTTTTAATCTTACGAATTCTTCTCGTTCTCTTTCTTCAAGTGTAGAAAGTATGAATTTTACTCGTAGTTGGTATTGTGGAATAATAACATTTTCAAGTGCGTTAAGTAGTTTCTGAGTTTTTTCTAATGCTTTTGCAAGACTGAAGATAGAGTTTTCATATTCAGCTGCTTTGCATATTTGCGAAAGCATTGTCTTGATTTGTTTTGCTGCTCTGTCAATTGATGCATTTGTATCAGCAAATCCATAAGGCATAGACTTTGTGTCTGTTTCTTTTACTGTAAGAGCAGGAATTGATACATCTACTACACGTTTGACTGTTACATCTACTTGCATTACTGCAGGTGTAGATTGTGCAACCGAGTCTACAGTGTTTGTACCTAATGAAAGATATGCATCGTTAACTGATCTGTATATGTCTTGAAGTGGGTTCCAGATGTCTCCTCTAGCTTTTGTTGCTTCATTAATCATTTCATCTATTCTTTTTAGTAAGACCTCACGCTTGTCATCAAGAATTTTTTGTACCATCTTTGCTACTTGACTTGATCGTTTGTACTTGAGAAGCTCTATTTTTGTTGCAGCGACATTTTGTCCAAAGGACATTTAGCTTGCCTTGTAATATTGATCAATAAACTTGTCTTTGACTTTGTTAAGCTCGTTTTTAGGTAAGATGGATGCTGTCTTCCATTCTAATCCAAGTGTTTCTTCAAGAGCTCTGTTTTCATCTACACCTTGTGACAAAACGTTTTGTTCAAATGCATCTCCGACGTCCATGTATTTTATATCAACACCAGTAAGTCCTGCTTTTCCTACAATTTCAGAAAGCGCCCTTACTTCTTGTGCTCTTGAATAAGCATCATACATTTGGTTAGCAATCTCCATATGATCTGCACGTGTTTTTCCTTCACCGACACCATCTTTCATGATTCTGCTAAGACTCATCAAAACATTAACTGGTGGATAGATTCCTTTTCTAAACAAATCTCTGCCCAAGACAATTTGTCCTTCTGTGATGTATCCAGTAAGATCAGGAATTGGATGCGTGATATCATCAGCTGGCATACTAAGTATTGGCATTTGTGTTACACTTCCCTTTTTATCACGTATTCTTCCTGCTCTTTCATAAATTGTTGAAAGGTCTGTGTAAAGATATCCTGGATATCCTTTTCTTCCAGGTACTTCTTCTCTTGCTGCACTAATTTCACGTAGAGCTTCTGCATAATTTGTCATGTCTGTGAGTATAACAAGAACATGCATGCCAAGGTCATATGCAAGATATTCAGCTACTGTGAGTGCTACACGAGGAGTAATGATTCTTTCAATTGCAGGGTCATCAGCTAGATTAAGAAAAAGTACGCTTCTTTTAAGAGCACCAGATTCTTCAAGACTTCGCTTAAAGTACTGTGCCTCACTGTATTGCACTCCAATTGCTGCAAAGACCACGGCAAATTCTTCACCACTTCCAATTACTGTTGCTTGTCTTGCAATCTGAGCAGCCAAGATATTGTGTGACATTCCAGAACCAGAAAATATTGGAAGCTTTTGACCTCTAACGAGTGTCAACATTCCGTCTATGACTGAAACGCCAGTTTGGATAAAGTCTTTTGGATAATCTCTTTGTTCTGGATTCATTGGTTCACCGTTGATATCTAAAAATTTAGAAGCAATTGGATCAGGAAGTCCATCATTTGGTCTGCCAAGTCCATCAAATACTCTACCAAGAACTTCAGCAGAAACTGGCATTGTCATTGTTCTTCCAATGAATTTTGCTTTTGTTCCAGAAATTGAAAGACCTGTTGTTCCCTCAAAAACCTGAACTACAGCTTTTCCAAATCCAACTTCCACAACTTTTCCTAGTCTTTTTTCTCCACTTGTTGTCTGAATTTCTACAAGCTCATCAAATGAAGCTTTGTCTACTCCATCAACAATAACAAGTGGTCCTTTAATTTCTGCAATTTTACTGTATTCTATTCCGCCTTCTAATGTCAAGTTACGACTTTCACTCCCATGATATTTTTGAATTGTTCATTCATCAATGAATCAAGTTGATCAAGTTTTGCAATTTGATCGTCAGGAACTTCCATTCTTGCTTTCAATATATTACTAATTACAGACATGGCACGAATATCTGGAATAGTTGCGCCTTCTTTTAGTGCACGTTGACCTCCTTTGTAGAAATTAACCATGAGTTTTAGAAGCTTGAGTTGTTTTTTAGGGCTGCAATAGGTATCTACATTATCAAATGAGTTTTGTTGTAAGATTCCTATCTTTATCATTCTCGCTACTTCTAAGATGAGTTTTTCCTCGTCTGGCAGTGCTTCAGGTCCTAGCAATCTTACAATTTCTTTGAGAGTGTCTTCTCTTTGTAATATCGAATATGCTTCATTTCTAAGATGTAACCATTCATCACTAACATTTGCGCTCCACCACTTTGCAATATCAGAAAGATATCCAGAATAGCTATTCATCCAATTGATTGATGGATAGTGTCTAGAATATGCAAGTCTTGCATCTAGTGCCCAGAAAGTCTTGATGAATCTAATTGTATGAGTTGTTACAGGTTCTGTAAAGTCACCACCAGATGGCGATACAGCGCCAACAAGAGTCACAGATCCTTCTCTTTCTGGACTGCCAAGAGCACTGACACGTCCTGCTCTTTCATAAAATTCTGCTAATCTTGATGCAAGATATGACGGATAGCCTTCTTCTGCTGGCATTTCTTCTAGTCTTCCGCTCATTTCTCGCAAAGCTTCTGCCCATCTACTTGTAGAATCTGCAACAAGTACGACGTGTTTCCCCATGTCTCTATAATATTCAGCAATTGTAACTCCGGTGTAGATACTTGCTTCTCTTGCAGCTACTGGCATGTTACTTGTATTTGCAACAAGAACAGTTCTTTCCATCAAAGGTCTTCCAGTGTTTGGATCTTTTAGATGTGGAAATTCTACAAGGACTTCAGTCATTTCATTTCCTCTTTCACCACATCCAATGTAAACTACAACTTGAGAATCTGCCCATTTTGCAATTTGGTGTAATGTTACAGTTTTTCCAGTACCAAATGCACCAGGAATAGAACCTGTTCCTCCCTTTGCTATTGGAAAGAATGTATCAATGACACGCTGTCCTGTAATTAGTGGAACTGTAGGATCAAATCTCTGCTTGTATGGTCGTGGTTTTCTTACTGGCCATCTATGATACATCTTGAGTGGTATTTTCTTTCCATCGCTTTCTGTAACAGCTATCTCTGTTTCAAGGTCGTATTCACCCTCACTAACAATGCTAGTAATTTTACCACCAGGATAATCAGGTGGAACAAGAATGCTGTGTTTGATTAACTGAGTTTCGTCAACTGTACCAAGGACATCTCCTCCTTGTATTTTATCACCTACTTTGACAGTTGGTGTAAACTTGTATTTTTTTGTCATGTCTACAGGAGTTGTTGTAACACCCCTGCCGATGAAAGCCCCAGATTTCTTGGAAAGCTCGTTTAGTGGTCTTTGTATTCCATCATAAATTTGTCCAATGATTCCAGGACCAAGTAAAACACTCAATGGGTTACCTGTACCAACAACTGGCTCGCCTGGTTTCAATCCGCTTGTTGATTCATAAACTTGGATAAATGCAACGTCACCTGTTAGACGAATTACTTCACCAATAAGATTCAGATTTCCTACTGAAACCGTTTCATACATTTTTGCATCAGACATTCCGTCTGCTTTAACTGCAGGACCGCTAACCCAAACTATTTTTCCTTTTGCAACCATAGCTATCTGCCGAATCTGATTGCAATGTCTTTCCTTATTAAAGGCTTTAGACGTTCGATTCTTGCATCGATTGTATTATCAAAGCTCATTGATCCATCTTTTGATTTTACTATTACACCACCAAGACAATTAACTGTGTTAGAAGATAATGTTGCGTCGGGAAATTTAGATAAAATTGATTGTACTGCTGATTTGTCTTTTGAATTGCATTCTACAATAACATTAGAAGTACCAAGTCCTTTTACTGATTCATCAAGTAATTGAGTCACAAGTTTTGTATAATCTTCATTTCGTACCAAGTCATTCAGTTTTTCTATAGCCTTTGTAAAGACTTTTTCAACCGAGTCTTCAACAAGCAAGAGTCGTTTGTTTCTAGCCTCAAGAGAAGCACTTCCTGTGATTTGTTTTTGAAGTTTGTCTGCCTCTTTTTTACCGTCTACAAGTATTCTGTCATATTCTTGTTCTAGTGAAGATAGAGAATTAGAAAGTGTATTTTTAGAGTCATCAAGCGACTGTTTTATGCTTAAAAGTAGCTCGTTTTCAGATTGGTTCAAAATCTTATCAACAGTTTTCTCTAAAGCAGGGCTAGATGTCAACGATCAGGCGTTTAATGCTAACAGATTTTAATGTTTTGACCAGAAAAAAAATTCTTAGAAACGTTTTAAAAACGTGAAACCAACCGAGGATCTGTCTTGGTTGTAGCAGAACTTATGTTAGGAACTATTATTGTACCAAGAACAGAGTCTCCAGAAGCAATATCAAGACTAACTGAATTTGAGTGGTTTCATAAAATAGAAACTCAGAATGATACAGTTACTCCTGAAATTGACGATTTATTATTAAAAGCTCAAAAACTCTATCAATCAGTTGATGAAGTTGTAAAAGGTCTTCAGATTCCTATACGAGTTGGAATAATAGAAATTTTGTTCAAAGGTTTGGTAATAAAAAGAAATCAGTATGAGCTTGATGAAATTGCAACGATGATTGATGATTTAGAAGAAAAAAGTCATGCAGTAATAGATGGACCGGCAAAACTTCTAGAAGACTATGCCAATACAAAACGTTCACTTGAAGAATATACAGGCTTCAAAGAAACACTTGAGGTTGTGAAAAAACTGAATGTTAACCTAAGCAATCTTGGGCAAATGAAATATTTTTATACAAATCTATTTGTGATAAATTCTTCAGATTTTGCTGAGATTAGTCGCACCCTAGAAGGAATTACAATTTTCAAATATGAGTTAGATAGTAAATTAAAAACAGCAATCATAGTTTTTACTGATACGCAAGACTCTGAGAGAGTTCTTAAAGTTCTTCGAAGTTTTAATGCAAATCCGTTTATAATTCCACAAGGAATACCCCAGAATCCAAGTCAGGCATACAGCTTGGTTGTTTCAAAAATTACTGAACTTACTACAAAAGAAAAGAAACTTGCAAAAGAACTTTTAGAAACAAAAAAGAAAATTCGTGGTACAATCTTATCATTGCATGAAGGTTCTGGTATTGCAAAAGACGTACTTGAAAAAATGCGCAAACCTGGTGGAACAAAACGATTTGCAGTAATACAAGGATACATTCCACGTGTAATGGAAAAAAAATTCATAGATACAACAAAGAGATGGATGTCAATAACTGAAGAGATCACAGACCCTAAAATATTCAAGGACATACCAATCCTTTTTGCTAACAAGTCATGGATTAGGACCTTTGAAGTCATTACAGAGAGTCAAGGTATACCAAAACGTGGAGAAGCAGATCCAACTCCAATGATTGCGATTATGTGGCCAATATTCTATGGAATTATGTTTGCTGATTTTGGTCATGGAGTATTGCTTATGCTTTTAGGATTATTGTTCAAATTCAAAGGTCAGGGAACACTTGCAAAATGGGGAATGTTGATTGCAATATCAGGTGGTTCAGCAGCCTTTGGAGGAATACTAACTGGTGAGGCGTTTGGTTTTCATTTAACAGAATTTGCTGCAGTTGAATCACTTTTGGAAGAAGGTGGGCCCTTACATTCCATAAAATGGTTAGTAGGAATCATCAGTGTAGCTGAATTAAACTTTGAACAAGTAATTAGAATTCTAAAAGTTTCGATATTTCTTGGAATAGTACACCTAGTATGGGCATTTATTCTACACATTAGAAGACTACATCGAAGAGGCGACAAACTTACAATGTTTACAGAAGCTATCCCGACTCTTGTGATGTATGGTGGAGTTGTAGCTATTATGATGACTGCGATTGGCTCTGGTTATGATATAATGAACATGTATTCACGCGTTCACAACGAACCTGTTCCATGGGTTACTATACTTGTTGGAGACTGGGCACGTGTTTGGATTGTTGCTAGGATTGCAATACCTGTAACCATTGGTTGCATGGGAATGATAATGGTCGGTGGAATTCTTCACAATAAAAAACACCCAGGAGAGGGAGGCAGTATTATGAATGTTGTAATTGAAGTACTTTTGGTAAAAACAGTAGAACTTTTGTCACACACAATAAGCTATGCAAGAATTGGCATTATGCTTCTTGTTCATGCAGCACTTTTGCTTACTGTAAATAATTCATATCATTCAATGGGAGGATCAGAATCAGTTGGTGGACTAGCACTGATAATTGGTGGAAACCTTGGCATAATGATGATTGAAGGTTTGATTGTATACATCCAGTCTTTGAGGCTTCATCTCTACGAATTTTTTACAAAGTGGTATGAGGGTGGAGGAAAACCATTCAAAAAGATTGCACCAGAAATGCTGTATAATCAGCTTTTATGGAAGAAAAGGGACTAGACTACAGGAAGATCCAATCTATTTCCCCATTCTCCCCAAGAACCTACATAGACTTTAACATTTTTGAATCCAAGTTTTTTGAGAGCTAGAAATGAATTTGCAGCTCGATATCCTCCTTGACAATAAGTTACTATCTCATCATCTTTTGATATTTGTTGATAGAGTTCAGAAAGAGATTTGTTGTCTTTCATTGTTCCATCTTCTGCTATGTTAAAGTTCCAATCCATGTTTATTGCATTTGGAATGTGACCATTTCTTGCAGCTCGTATTACTGTGCCATTGAATTCTTCTTGTGTTCTGGCATCAACAAGTTTTATTTTATCTAAATTTTTTTTGATGTACTCGTATCCAATAACAATATTCTTGTTGATTTTCCCAGAAAACTTTGCAGGTTTGAAACCATTTGTTTTTGTTTCTAGAGGAAGATTTTCACTTTTCCATTTTTTCATTCCTCCATCAAGCATGAAAACTTGAGGATGTGAAAAATATAACAAAAGCCATACACCGCGAGCTGCACTCATTCCAGAAACTTCATCATAAAATACAACTTTCTTTTCTGTTGTAATTCCAACATAAGAAAGAAGTTTTTGCATTTCCATGTCAAATGCCTTCATTCCTTCTTTTGATGTATCAGACCAATGATAATAAAACAAATCTAGATTTACGGCACCTGGAATGTGTTCAATAGAATATTCTTTGTATGATCTTGTATCAATCAAGATCAAATTTGGATTTTCAAGAGTTTTTGCCAAGTCGTTAACAGTAATAAACATGAATTGAAGTTAGTTGATGATATCTAAATTCATTTCATAATGAGATGGTATTAGAATAAAAAGGAAAGTGTTAACGTACTATTCGTTTACGTACGCTCTTTCTCCATGCTGTGCAATATCAAGACCGACTTCTTCCTCTTTTGGAGTAACGCGTATACTGCCAGGCCACACCGCATCCATAATCTTGACTATGATTGCGGTAATACCTACTGCCCAAGCCATTGCTGCAAATGCACCAATTGCGTTGTTCAATAGTTGTTGTGGATTTCCAAAGGCGAGTCCATCAGCGCCCCATGGTGTAAATCGCTTTTCTGCAAATATACCAGTACAAAGTGCGCCTACTAAACCTCCAATTCCATGTACTGCCCATGTATCAAGTGCATCATCCCATTTGCGTCTGTTCTTAAACAGTACTGCGCCGTAACATATGGTTGATGCAGCAATGCCGATAATAAGAGCAGACATTGGTGACACAAAACCTGATGCTGGCGTAATAGCTACAAGTCCGGCTACAGCACCAGTTGCTGCACCAATTGTAGAGGGTTTTCCTGTATGGGCCCACGATACTAGCATCCATGTAATAACTGCCATTGCCGTAGCAACTTGTGTTGCGACAAATGCACTTGTTGCATTTGTTGCTGCTGCGCCTGCAGATCCAGCGTTAAAGCCGAACCATCCAAACCAGAGCAATGCTGCACCAAGAACTATCAGTGGTATGTTGTGAGGTTCCATTGGAACCTTTCCATATCCTAATCTTCTGCCCAACATCAGAGCTATAACTAGTCCTGAGAAGCCAGATGTGATATGAATTACAGTTCCGCCTGCAAAGTCAAGCGACGGAAGTGCGCCTGTCCAGCCTAATGCGGTACCACCAGATCCTAGTGACCATGTCCAGTGAGCGGCAAAGTCGTACACGAATGTTGCCCATAGAACTACGAAGACGCAGAATGCACTAAACTTCATTCGTTCAGCTAATGCTGCTACAATCAATGCTGGTGTGATTATACCGAACATCATCTGGAATATCATGTATGTCTGATGAGGAATAGTCGTTCCTGTAATTCCACCGTAAACGTCTGATGGAACGTCATGAAGAACGTTATTCAGGCCTACCCAGTCTAAAGTTCCTATAAATCCATTTCCTGCGTCGGGACCAAAGGCAAGACTGTATCCCCATAGAACCCATTGTACTGCAACGATTGCAGTTGTGATGAATACCATCATCAACGAATTCACTGCATTCTTTGATCTTGAAAGTCCAGCATAGAAAATTGCGAGTCCAGCAGGTGTCATTACCAACACGAGCGCTGAAGATGTCATCATCCAAGCATTGTCACCAGTATCTAGACGACATGGAACTAGATTTCCATCTTCGCCTACTATGTGATTTCCGCCTTCATCTTTATCAAAGCAAGAATATTTTTCAGCAGGATCGCCTGGCATATAAGCAGAGGCGTTTCCTGAGAAACTTATTGCTATTAGCGTCGCAACTACCATGACAGCACTTATGGTAAATACCTCGGACCTTCGTGCTTTCTTCCAAAACATTAGATTTTCTTCTTTACCAAAAGTATAAAAAACATTGTATCATATTAGATGATTTTTATGATACATTATAACATGATAAAGTATTATATTGTATCACATTATATGATAATAACGTAAAATGAATATTTTATATCATAATTGCCAAATTTATCGATTTGTTTTCATTCAATCTAAGAATATTGATCCAATAAAATTGGGGTCGTTTGTTTGAGAAGCCTAGAAGCATCTATAAAATTAGAAGACAAACCTAAACTAGCTATTTTTAAGACCTTCAAAACGAAAAAGGAAGAGCTTACAGGTGAAGCAATGCGACAGAGATCAATTATCGCAAATCTTGCAACTGAAACAAGACATATGATGAATACAAGAACATCTTTAGCTCACAAGGTTGCAGAGAAAGGTAATACAGTGTGGCAAAATGTTTATTCTGGAATTTTTAGAGATCTTGACGAAATTTTGCTTCCACTTGGAATTGCGGAAGAGGCAGGAAGGTTGCCCTTAAAGCGAGGACCAAGGGCTTTGCAAGAGCATGGCGTACCGTATTACAAACTCACAGAAAGTGGTATGTTAGTAGCTGCATCTCTTGATGAGCTAAAAGATGAAAGAATTAAAATTCTTAAGAAATTCTTTGAGAATTATGATATAAAAGAAGAAGAATTCAAAGGAGTGATTCTTACACTGTTGAATATTGCCCCAAATTTTGTTTTCGCATTACTCAAAAAATACATAGAATCACATGTTAATGGAGAGATAGACAAGATTATTCCGTTTAATTCAAATCGTTTAAGGCATACTCTTAATGGAACAATGGCAATCTATGGAGAACTTTTAGAAGGATTTTCCACCTTGACAAGTTCTGATCGTGAATCTGTTATCAATTTTTTCCGGTCCAACCTTATCTCCAAACATTAAAATCCTTACTCAAAAGAAGTCATATGAATGGGCATAGGTGCTCCTCAGAAAATATTTGGTTCTGTAAAATCTTTTAGTGCCCGTGGTAGGCTTCTTTCAAAGGGAGAACTGCAAACATTAGCTGAATCACGAAACTTGGAAGAACTTGTAACAAGAATAAAGAGTACTGTATACATCAGTGCTGTTTCAAAGCTTACAAAACCAATTACCGCTGAAAAAATTGAATCTGCCCTTAGAAGTCATCTTGCAGATATTCATTTTTCTCTTGCAAAATCTGTAGGTGGAGGTTCAAAAATTCTGAATGTATACTATCTAAAATTTTTGATCTGGAATTTAAAACTAATTTTCAAAGGAAAAGTTTTGGGAAGATCATATGAGGAAATAGAACCTTATGTAAACCTGCATGCAGAAGAATTGATAGGACGACGTGATATGGTAGTAAAAGCACTTGTAGCAAAGGACATGGAAGAAGCTGTGTCAAGTCTTGCAACAAGTGAGTTTGGTGAAGAAATTGCAAAAGCAGTTTCATTGTATAATGAAAAGAAGAATCTTCAGGTATTTGATACATATTTGGACAAAGTTTTTTACAAACAACTAGACAGTGCGCTAAAAGCGTCAGGAGAACATGGTCTTGTACATCTAATAGGAATGGATATTGATTTTTACAATTTGCTTAGTATTTTACGTGGAAAGTTCTGGGGACTAGATGAACAACATATACAAGATCTTATAGTAACCCATACAACATTAGCACCTAAAGATTTGCTTGGTAAAATGATAAGTGCGGAATCGATAAAAGATGCAATGTCAGAACTTTCAAGCACTGTTTACAAAGATTTAGTTCCACAAATTGATAATGCAATTGATGCGTTATCAGAATTTGAAAGAGCTTTTGAGCTTGCCATTTACAAAGCAGTCAATAGAACTTTTACTAGAATGTTTAGCTTTGCAACAGTGATTGGAATTTTGAAACTAACAACATATGAAATAAGAAACATATCGGCAATTGCATTTGCCGTAGAGCAACAGATACCTGCACAAACAGTAATATCAAAGCTTGTTATAGCAGAATAGCGATTTTTTGATAATTGGTAAATTCCCTTAGAAATTAATGGGAATCTACTTCCCCCGCCGGAAACATTTTGTTAGGCGTTGTGATTGGTTTTGGACTACACTTTATAGGTCTTGCTTATTCTGAGATCTCAAAGGGACTTTTACGAACGGTGAGCTAAATATATTATAGACATGTCGTCAAGGAATACTCACCTTGATGGGAGATAGAGATTACAGGCGTATTATTACAGATGTTATAGAACGCATTAGTCATGATATAAAACCAGAAACTGAAAAGGATAACAAAATAATACATTTTTCTGAGGTTACGAGATGCTTACGTCGTTCGTATTTTGATCGAGTAGATCCACTGGAACAAAAAGGATTGAGATTTTCAGATCTTTTTAGAGAGTTGATAAGAAAAATGCCATATGGTTCAGTACAAGGCGAATTCTCCTTAGATAGCATTAAGCTAAAGATTTATGCTGACATGATAGTTGATGACGTAGTCATAATCTTTCGCCCAGTACCTAAACCACCAGAAAGACTGATTGCTAGTGACGTACTGTATCTGAATGCGTGTCTATGGATTATTAAGAAGACTGATGGTATCGTATCATACATTGCAGAAAATGGCGATGAAATATCATTTTCTATGATTCGGGATAATAAGATGTTCGAAGAATCCATACGTCGAGTCAAAATTTTGAATAGCTTACTTGAAGAGAAAAAAATTCCAGTCATAGAACCGTCGTTGGAGTGTAATGCTTGCCAATATTATGAAAAATGTTATCTTAAAGAAAAGAAACCAGTGAGTTTTTCAATAGAATCTCTACTAGGTTTTAAGGATCAAGAGGAGTAAAAAAGTTCGAATGGGATTTGATCCCTATTCTGAGCCAGTAATTACAGCCGAATGACCTTTGCCGCGTAGTGCAAATAACAATACACCAAAGGCAATGAAAACGCCTGTAGTTATTTCATATGCTATCATCAACTCTGCCATGTTAAGGAAACTCCTTCCTAGAATCTTATATAATTTATCTAAACAAGTTTCACTTTGTACAAATAATCTAAATTTTGGAATTTTATGATATAAAGGACAATTTCCTACCTAGTAAAATCAAAAACTACAGAGTCTGCCAATCCACTAAATGCAGATGTGGTGCTATAGAATGCCTCACCTTTGATCCTCCATTCGGGAGTACCTTGTTGTAATGTTAACCAAAATTCAGGATTATTTCCAGTATTTTTTAGTGGTATTTTATCATGTACCAAAAGTGATGAACCAGATAAAACTGTGTAGTAATTAGAATTTGCATATTGCCCACCAAGTCTTTCTCCAATTTCCCCATATCCTACTTTAATATCATTTTCAAAAATGTTAAAACTTATCATTTCTAGTAAGATTGGTTTATTATTTGGATTTGAAACATCAAATTTTAATTCTAATGTAGCTTCTTTTTCAGAGACAGATAAAACAGAAATGTCACTTAGTTGAACATCTAATGGTTTAATTTCTGAAGAGATTGTATTTAGACTTCCGGGAAGTTCAACATCTTTTGGTACTATATTCTTCAAAAAATCAGAACCTGGTAGTACTGAAACAGCTAGAATAATTACAGCAAAAATTCCTATTGCTACTCCAACTAGAGGTTTTCTGTTCAATGGCCTAAGGAAGTTTGTTCTTCCCTTAAATGTTGAGTTGAAAAGGCTTATAGTTAAAACTTTAGAAAATAATTTTGTGCAGTATCACCAAGCAGTTAGAATAGGTCAAGAAAGAGCGAGAAAATCTCAGATGAATCTTTTTAATCATGCAGGATTTGCCATGTTAACACTTACTGTAAAAAAATCAGAAGGAAAATTTGTTCCAGTCGGAGAACAAGAATTTGTTGCAGTTGTTAACAAACATGAAGGATGGGTTACAGTTATAGTTGATGAAGAGGGATATGCAAAAGCACAGTCTAAGGTTTTAGAAGAAAACTACGCGCGTGAGATTTTGAAAAAAGCTGTTGCTGCAGGGATTCCTGAATATACAGGAAAAGTCAAGATAGTATAATTTCAGTTCCTTCTGGAGAACCTTTTATTGCCTTTTCTAAGGTTTTGATATCTGCTTTTATTATTCGCGTTTTAATTTTTGATCTTTCAATCACTTTTAATGCTACTATATCCATCAAGTCATACCCCCCCGCGAATGATTCTTGATGTACAAGCATCTTACGAAGCTTTGTAAGCTCGACGCGTTTGAATTTTTTTGCATTCTTGTTTTTGTTAGGATCTGAATCATAGATTGCGTCTACGTCTGTTGCATTCAAAAATATTGAAGCGCGAACTTTCTCTGCAATAAGTGCAGCGGTTGCATTTGTGCTCTGACCAGGATGTAGACCACCTGTTATTACAATAAGACCACTGTCAGCAGCATGTGTTACTTCCTTTAGATTAGTAGGAGGATGTGGATATGCCTTGTCTTGCATTGCATAAATCAAGAGTTTTGCATTTAATCTTGACACTTCAATTCCTAATTCGTCTAATGTTGATTCATCGGCACCGGATGACCTAGCATGTGAGATGTAATGCCTCGCAATTTTGCCTCCACCTGCTACTATAATTGGTTGACAAAACTTGCTTATTCTTACAAAAAATGCTGCATAATCCTTTAAGATTTTAGAGTCATCAAATCCAAATAACTTGCCAGACAATTTTATTACTATTCTTTTCTTCATGATTTGTTTTCACCAAGGATGATCTGTGCTGCAATTTCAACCTTTTTTCTATTTTTTTCAGCAGTATAAACTCGTAACATGTTCATAAAACCTGAAATTGCAGACACTAATGGGATCTCAGAAATTGGGAGCTCATATCCTTCCTTTTGCATAGAGCCTTTTTTTGATGTCAATATTATTGATTGAGATTCTTTTTTAGATGGTGTGAGTGGAATAGTTGGCGTTGTTGATATATCTATAAAAATCTCTGATTCATCTACTTTGGATTTTTTAGAAATTTCTTTTTTTATCTCAGATGATTTTGCACCAAGTCTTTCTTTACGTGTAAGAATTTTTTCAAATACACATTTGAGTAATCTACGACTCTGATAGTCTTTTGCAAGTTTACATGCTCTTTTTAGATCGGAAGATTTTGGTGGGAGTGCTATTAATTTTGATATAACAAATTCATCTGTCAGTTGAATGTATTTATCAAGATCATATGAAGTAAATTCAAGTTCATCATCTGCAAGACTCATTGATTCAAGCAACATCACTTCTGCTGATCGTACAGTTTTATGAAAGTAAACAGCTTTGAACATTTGGTATCGTGAAATCATCATAGATTCAAATGAATAAAGAGATGATCTGTCAAGAGAAAGTTTTTTTTCATAAACGCCAAGAGACTGAACTATTCTTTTAAAATCAATTTTTGCGTGTTCTGCACCAGTAAAGTATCCATCTCGTGGGAGATAATCCATCATGTCTGCACTTAATCCACCAGATATGATCTCATTCATGAATTGATGCTTTGAATTACCAAATGCAAGTTGTGTTAGAAACTTCTTATCAAAACCAGACTGTGAGAGAAAATCTCCGATTTCAGTCTGAAGTATAAGCTTTTTACCAATTTCTTCGTGTGTGATTTTCTTTTTCTTTTGTAAAACTTCTTCAAAAAGATGAGAAAATGGACCATGACCAACATCATGCAAAAGGCCACCAAGTCTGAGATTTGCTACATCATCTGAATTCAAGAATCCTTTATCTTTAAGCACTTCAGCTGCTTGACCAGCTATGTGCATTACACCTAAAGAATGTTCAAACCTTGAATGTTGTGCACTGGGATAAACAAGATGTGCACCTGCAAGCTGTCTTATTCTGCGTAGTCTTTGAAAAACGGATGTATCAATTACGTCGATCTCTGGTTCATAAATTCTGATAAAGTCATGAATCGGATCAACTATCTCAAGATATTTTTTTGTCATTTCTTTATTTGATGTATCTTAGAACAACTTCCATTACATCTTTGTTAACTTGTGACTTGGTTTGTAATGCATTTACTATCTCCCATCCAAGCTCTTTGGCTAGAGTTCGATAAGTACGAACTATTTTTTGTGCAAACTCTTTATCCTTTTCAAATTTGTCACGTTGAATTTTTTTACGACTAAAAGATTCTCTTGGTTCCACATCAAGAACGATCACAAGATCTTCTTTTGGAAGACCTGCATCAAGATTCGATAACCATTCTAATTTAAGGCCATTTGTTACACCATAAACTAGGTTTGATTGATAATATCTATTCATTATTAGTACATAGCCTTTTGAGAGAGCGTCCTCTATCTCTTTTGATTTTTCCCATCTGTTTGCAGCAAGAAGACAATGAATTACTTGTGGTGGAAATTTTCTTTTTCCACTCAAATAATGTTTGATTTCTTTTCCTATAGGAGTGGAGTAATCAGGAAAATTGAAAATTTTGCATTTTAGCTTTCTAGCCTTTAAGGTCTTAGCAAGGAGCTTTGATTGAGTCCCTTTACCTGCTTGGTCAAATCCTTCTAAAACAATTATCATCAAATTGTAATTAATTGAGTTCTAGATAAATTGTGAATCTACAACGTTTATAACTAAAAAAACGCTTTATTACATAAAGATGGGTCTAGTACACTATATGGCAAAAGAAGTTTTAAAAGAAATAGGCAATAGATCGCGAGAGTTTTACGAATTTGTATTACCGCCTATAGATATAATGTTAGATGAGGACACCTTGATTGTTACAATTGATTTACCAGGTTTTGATAAAAAAGATATCAAATTGAGAATAAATGGAAACATTCTTTCCATAAATGCAAAAAGAGAGACGGATCATGATGGAACTATGGTCTGGCATCAAAGACCACATGAAATTGATAAGAAGATTAGACTTCCAATTGATGTAAAAGGAGGTGAAGAAGCTGTTGGTTCAGCTAAATATCTTCATGGTGTTCTTACACTAAAGATTCCCATTAAAAATGGAAAAGACATAACAATAGAATAGCTAACGTTTTCTGAGAAGTACAGATATCGCCATTATAATTACAGAACCTATCATACCAACTTGTCCTGCAAACTCATTTGTTGCATATAATACTGCAGAACCAACAAACACTGCAGAAGAAAGAATGCTTCCTGAAAGTAAAATATTTCCAGAATATTTTGGCATCATATTTTGAAATGATCTGTTTTCATCAAGATATCGTTTGAGTTCTGGAGCAATAGATATTGTAGCATCAATTGATTTTGCAAATCTGGTGATGGAGTACTTTAGTTCTTCAACATATGCATCCTTGATAAGATGTTCTTCTTCGAGAATGTTTCGTAAAATATTGATGAATCTGAATTTTACTTTATGAGTAAGATAAATTCCTTCAAGGATTGATGCCATTCTCATGTAAAGTGCCAAGTGTTTTGGGAGCTTAAATGGGAATTTGCTCATTGTTTTGTTTGCAAGCTCCATCAGTGCTCTTACTTCCATAGTGTCTGGTTTTTTTCCATGCATTGCTTGAATTGACATTTCTATTCCTTTTTCTATTACATTTGCATTAAAACCAGGAATAAGCATACCAAGATCATTCATTGCGTTTACTGTTCGTGGAGGATCCTTTTCAACAAGAGAAAGATATAGTCTGATTAGCTTTAATCGTGTCTCGTTGTCAAGCCTGCCTACCATACCAAAGTCATAAAGTATCAGAGAACCATCATTTGTTACGGATATGTTCCCAGGATGAGGATCTGCGTGGAATATTTCGTGGTGTAAAAGCATTGTAAAAAAGACTTTGTGAGCCTTGATTACAATCTGTTCTCTATCTATTCCAGCTTCATCTAAAGCCTGCACATTAGTTATTTTAATTCCAGGTATGTACTCCATTGTGAGTACGTGTTGTGATGAATGATCATCTATGACGGAAGGAATTATTACTTTTGGATAATCACGCATGTTTCTTTTGATTGTTTTTAGATTTTGTAATTCAATTCTGTAATCCATTTCTTCATGTATTGTTTCTATAAATTGCGATAACATTGCTTCTGCAGAATAGCGCAAATTTGGATCTACAAACTTCATTCCTATGGGAAGAAACTTTTTGAGAATTCGGATATCTTCTTCTACAATTTTCTCAATGTTTGGCCTTTGTACCTTGATGACGACATCTTTTTCTTTTATTTTGGCAAGATATACTTGGCCAAGTGATGCACCAGAAAGTACATTGGTGTTGATATAATCAAAGTTTTGTTCAATTGGTCCAAGATCATTTTCTATTATTGGTTTGACCTGCTCAAAAGGAGCTGCTGGTACATCGTCTTGCAATTTTGCAAGCTCTTCCATGTATGGTTGTGGTAAAATGTCAGCTCTTGAAGAAAGCCATTGACCAAGTTTAATGTAAACTGGTCCAAGACTAACAAATGTGTTGAGAACTTTTCGTGCATTTTTTTGATATCTTTCTACTTTGATGTTTTTACCTTCTTTTTTTACCCATTCTCTTCTATCTTTTCTAAGTACTAGAATGAGTGGTAATAGTTTGAGAAAAACCCCAATGGTTCTTGTTTTTGATAAGACAGATCTACTCCTAGAAATTTTTGATCTTTTTTGTCAGAGAATATCCAACGTAGCCAAGTGCTATAGATGCCAGAAATCCTGTGACGAGAGAAAGATTTTTTGATTTTGAATCTTTTTGAATTTTATAAATTTGTGATGCTATGTTTTTACCACCAATCGCTGCAGTTGCAAGACCAATCAAAACTTCAGGAGCATCAAATATCAGATGACCTACGGGATCTTTTCTTGGATCGACCTTATCCATATGGATTAGATATTTATCATCATACTCCCTGATGTGTAATTTACCATATCGATATTGCTTATTTGCACCATTTTTTTGGCCTAGCTTTGTTTCTTCAGCCTGTTCAAGCATAAAAGGTCTGATTTCTTTTGGGACCTCTATTTCATCCCAAGTCATAAACAAAAATCTCGTATACTAAATATAACTTTAGCTTGTTTGATTTACTGTTTTCTTTCTTTTCTTGATTCTTGAGTATGCAAATACTCCAGCCCCAGCTAATGCACCTATAATTATGAACGGAATGTATTCTGGTAAGCTGCTTTTTTCCTCTTTTGATGTATCTTTGTAAAAAATTGTTGTATCATATGAGATAGTATTTTCATTTCGTAAAGAGTCCTTATATCGTACCGTTATACTGATGTCATGTTCACCAGATTTTGGTTCACCATCAAATTCAATTGGGATGTTAAATGGGACGGGAGAATCAGGTTCTAGTTTATCAATATACTGAGTCGATTTCTTTATGTTAGAGTTACCAAGAGGTTCCAGGGTAACAAATGCGAACAAACCATCAACATTACCTTCGTTAAGAATTTCACCAATCACAGTCTGTTTTTTAGATAAAGTGATAACATCTACATTGTAGATTGATGCTTTTATCAATCCGTTAACGTAGAAGTCGATGGTTCTAAGAGCTGTTTTGCTCTCACCGTGTGCATTAAAGTAAGTTATTTCCATAGGTGCATGAAGTGTTTCATCTTTTAGTTTCTCTGGAATATAGATATTAAATGCAAATGATTTTGTAGATTTTGGTTCAATGTTTCCAATATTCCATTCGTTTTGATCAAATACCGAATTTTCTAAATTTGTAACGGATTGTGCAGTTGCTGAAACACTTGTCTGTGTGTTTTGTAAAACAATATGAACGTTAGACAGTGATGCTGTACCATCGTTTGAGACTTGAATTACCACTGGATTGTTTTTTATTGAAGTTAGAAAAGGATCTACTGATTTTATATTAAGGGTACTTTTCCCAGTAACTAGAAAATCAAAATTAAAGAAGGAGTCTCTGGTTCCACTTTCTCGCAATCTTGAAAAATCTATCTTTACAATACCAGGATACTGCCCAATCTTGATATTCTTATCCAAATTAACATGATATGTTAACGAAAAGATTTCACCTGCTAATGCGACGCTACCAGTATCTGCCATTATTAGCCCATCTTTGGCATTTGATGAAGAAAATCCCATTGGTAGTGATAACCCGCTATGTATTCCAGTAATATCTTGAGTTCCTACGGCTGCAAATACAATTGTGAATGGTACATTCATGTCACCTGGCTCTACCTCCATCTTTTCTTTATAATTACCAAAGTAGGCATTAAGAATTTTTATCTCACCAGGTTGTCTGTTAAATGGTGAATTAGATGTTGAGGTTTGTGCATATGCAGCAACAAAAAGTTGACTGATTAAAAATATTCCAAGTAATGCAAGTAATTTTGTCATGATGCTGCTACTACCTCCATTCCTCTTTGTTCTTCTTCCTCAAAAGCACGGCCATCTTTTACGGTGATGACTCTATCCACATCACCAAATTGGTGCTTGTCATGTGTAACTATAATGAATGTCTGTCCTAGTTTTTTTACAAGAGATTTCATGAGTTGTACAATTATTTCTGCAGTAACAGAATCCAAGTTACCTGTAGGTTCATCAGCTAAAACTATTGTGGGGTTATTAATGAGACCTCTAGCAATGGCTGTCCTTTGAGCTTGACCACCAGATATTTTGTTTGCACGATTGTCCATTTGTTTTTCAAGACCTGCTGTTCTTAGTAATTTTTTTGCATCATCTATAGCATTTTCATTAGTTCTCTGGATCTTTCTTGGGAGAAGAACATTCTCTAACACCGTTAAATCAGATAGCAGATTTGCAGATTGGAAAACAAATCCTAGCTTGGAATTTCTAATAGATGATATTTCATTATCGTTAAGAGTAGTTGTTTCTATTCCATCAAGAAAGATTTTTCCACTGGTTGGACGATCCAACAATCCGATCATATTCAATAATGTAGATTTGCCAGAACCAGAACTGCCTACAATAAGAAGTAGTTCTCCCCTTTTGACTGAAAATGATACGTCTTTTAGTGCATGAACCGCTGTTTCGCCCTCGCCGTATGTTTTGTTCAAGTTTCTAACTTCTAAAACAACATTAAACAGTTCTCATCGCCTCCACTGGTAAAAGTCTGGTTGCTCTGTATGCGGGATATATTGAAGCTATTACTGCCAGTCCAAAAGAGGTCAAAGCGGTTTGTCCTATTTTTTCCCAGTTGTACGTAACTTCCAAGGCCAAGCTTCCCTGAAATTCCATTTTTGTCTCTTTTGCATAAAAGGTATAAGCCAAACCAAGACCGGTTCCTGCTGCTGCACCTATCGCTCCTATTATCATTCCTTGAAACAAGAAGAGAAGAAGGATGTCCTTTCTTTTTGCGCCTATTGCTCTCATGATTCCTATTTCTCTAGTTTTGCTTGATACTAGCATCATCTGAATTGTTACAATAGCAAATGCGGAAGACATCATTCCAAAGTATCCAATAAGATTTATCAAAGCAATACCTGATCTAAAACCGCTCAGTGTTGTTTCGGCAGATTCTTCTATGGTTTCAGCTTTAAAATCATCAGATGGAAATGATCTCAAAAAGAAATCTTTGATTTCTCCTGCTTTTGTAGGATCATTTAGCTTTACTAAAATTGCTCCAGTTTCATCTGTTCTATCAAGTAAACTACGCAATGTATCAATATGAACAATGACACTGCCATCTAGTCCTTGTCCACCTGCAGAAGAAGTTATTCCAGTTACAACAAAACGTTTGAGCTGATCTTCACCATGTCTATCTACAAACTTTAGTCTTATATTATCGCCAACTTCTACTCCACCAAGATCACGTGCAACCCTAGAACCCATCACTAATGAGTTTCTTGCAAATACATACTGACCATCACCCACTGTGTTGTGGATGGTGGATGCTTGTGTATCTCTTAGTGGATCAACACCTACTACTGGAATTCTAAATTCTTCAGTTCTTTTCCCAAATTTTGTAGCATTTATCGAAGCAGATCCATCCAATCTAGATGTTGCTGCAACAACATACGGATTTCTTTCAAACCAATTTATCAATGCAATGTCAGATTTATCGATATAATCTTCTTCATTACTTACTAGAATGTCTCCGAATCTGTAATCTTTCAAATCACGTACGATTGCGTCATACAATCCCTGAAAAATTACGAAATTTACGTGGATTACAAGTATGCCAATTGATACTGCTAAAACAGCACCAATGAGACTGCCTTTCTTGTTGATAAGCATTCTTTTAGCTAAATTAACTCTGTAATCCATAATTTTAATAAAAATAGTCTGATATTTAATGTATATGAAGTATTAAAATGATATAGACGACATTTTTATTAATGAATGGTATTTTAATAATAACAAATGAGGCAAGGAGATTAGAAATTGGACAAATTAGATATGCAGATTCTTACACAACTTTTGAACAATTGCAGAATGCCAGATAGAAAAATTGGCCAAGAAGTTGGGATTTCAGGAGGTGCTGTAAAATCAAGAATTTCAAAAATGCTTGATCAAAAAGTTATAGAAAAATTTGCATTAAAAATTGAACCGCCGATTTTGGGATATAATGTTCTTTATTTTGTAGTAACCGGGCAAGACTTGGAGTATATCCTAAAACAGGTGAAACTCTTAGGTGAACCCTTCTTTGTTGTTCCCTGTGTTGGTGGCATAACTGTTTGTAGTATAGTAATAAAAGACGATCCAGAAAAAAAGATAGAACTAGCAAAGAATCTGATGAAGGATGTAAGAGTTCTTAGTATTTTTGAAGCACAAAATCTTGGTTTTAGATCTGAACTGACAAAAACTGATCTTGAGATAATTGAAGTTCTTTTGGATGATCCACGTGCACGAATTGATCAAATTGCAAAATCAACTGGTTTGTCAACAAAAACAATAACAAGATGTCTTGATAAGCTAGAAAATAACGATGCGATGCAATTTACTTTGGTCTATGATCCGAGGAAATTTACTGGATACATTCCTTTTGCTATTCTTGTTTGGGTAGAAAAAGATGTAAAGAAAACTCTGGCTAAACTACAAGAAGAATTTGAAGGATCGTTTTTACAAAAACCATTTATTGCTATGAATCAGATTGTTTTGTTTTTCTATAGTGATGATATATTCAAACTTGATGAGATAACACAAAATGTGCGTAAAATCAGTGGTATTGCCTCAGCTGATCTCTTCATTCCAAAAAAGATTGCTTTTCCTGAACAGTGGGTTAAAAATAGCATCAAATCAGCAAAGAAATCAAAGCGACTTCATCTGACCTATCAACAGAATATATAACAAATTTTACATCCATAAGATGATCATTGTGAAAAAAAAGAAGATTTTTGATGGCAAGGTTCTTTCTTTGAGTCTTTATGATGGAATTATAGAAAAACGAAAAGTCAGAAGGGAGATCATCGAGCATAGGGGAGCTTCTGCAATACTTGCCATAGAAAATGGTAAGATCATACTTGTAAAACAGCATCGTTTTCCGCATGGCTTTGTTTTTGAAATTCCCGCAGGTACCATGGATAAAGGTGAAAAAGATCCAAGAAAGTGTGCGTTTAGAGAACTAAAAGAAGAAACAGGTTATGAAGCTAAAAAAATGACTTCATTGATCAAGTACTATCCATCAATCGGATATAACACTGAACTAATTCATTGTTATGTTGCAACAGGATTGAAAAAATCTAGTGATTTGAAGCTTGATGATGACGAGATACTTTCTGTTGTAAAAATTGATTTTAAAAAAGTGCTAAGGATGATCTTGTCTGGAAAGATAACTGATTCTAAAACAATTTGTGCTGTTTTAGCATATACAATAAAGAAGAAGATGCTAGCTTAGCTTGGATATACTGGTTTGACAAGATCTGCTATATCAGCCCAACAGCGTGCTATCTTTTCAAATGTATAGACTAGGTCTACTAGCTCAATTGATGCCTGTTTTTTAGGTTCAAGAGAGGAACGGACCTCAGTACTCCTCTTTTGATAACTGCGATGTAGTTTTATGGCTTCAATAGCAAGTGACCTGTTATTTTCAATAAAAGCCTCTATCGATTTTTCGTGTATTTCTTCAATGTATTGTGCAGTGTCATAAATTTTTTTGAATTCATTTTTCATTAATGCAAGTTCTGAAATTGATTTTGCAATCTCCACTATTGTATCTCCTGCAGTTTCAAGTAGGTTTGCAGCTATTCTATAATCCAAAATGTCAATGTTTTCTAAATTCAATGCATTAGCAAGCTTTGCATCAACCATTGTACTTCGAATCAATCTGACTAGCAAGAAATACTGTCTGTCAATTTCATCATCTCTATTTGCAATTGTTTGTAGTACCGTCTTGTCTTCTGACATCAATGTGTTTAGAGTATCACGAAACATTCCAAGTGCGATTGAGCTCATGCGTTTTAGAATTTTTTCTGGGCTAAGTGTTGTTGCATCCAAAAGAAAGTGCATGATAACATTGGAAGAATCTTCTTCTACAATTTCCATGCCAACAAGTCTCCGCATCGAAGTTCTGATCTTTTCTCGATCGTCTGCTGAAATTACTGATTTACCTTTTATCTTGATGATATCATACCCAAGAAGATATGCACCAGTAATATTGGCAATAATATTTTCTTCCTTTGAAACAGGATACGATATTACAACTTCTTTTGGTAGCTTGTGATTTCCAGAAAGTGTGATGGAAATACTGTTGGTTCCTGTCTCTAACTCAACTTCATCGCTTTTTTCTAATTTATTTGTGTCAATCCACTCTTTTGGAAGTGAGACTAGTATACTACCTCCAATCTTTTGTAAGCGTCGAATAAATTTAGTCAGTTTAAATCAATATAAATTATTTAATCATTATTTTTATATTTTATGGGAAGTTTAATGCGCTCATGCAGGCAGTTGCCTTTTGTCCTGGTCATATCACTGGCTTTTTCAAGGCAAAGATGAACCAAGAAAGACCAGAACTTCAAGGTTCGCTTGGAGCTGGTTTTTGCATAAATGAAGGTGTTACAACTACTGTAAAGGTCACAAGCTCTGACAAACCTCGTTTTAGAATAAAAGTAACTGGATACCAGACTGATAACACTCAGGTTTCCGAATTTGTCATTAATGAATTTTTCAAAATTGCAAAAGAAAGTTTTTTTGTTGATATAGAGCACGATATTGCAATTCCAGTCGGATATGGGCTTGGATCTAGTGGAGCTGTTGCACTAAGTCTTGCGTTTGCACTAAACGAGGCAATGGGCACAAATCTTTCACGAACACAAATTGGACAAATAGCTCATAATGCTGAGATTTATTGCAAGACTGGTCTTGGAACTGTTTTGTCATCATATTATGGAGGTTTTGAAATAAGAACAAAGCAAGGTGCACCCGGTATTGGGAGTTTGAAAAAGATTTACAGTAACTCTTCTGCTTTAGTGATCTGCTTTTCTCCAATTTCTACTAAAGAATTCATTAAAGATCAACTGCCAAGAATAAATGGTCTTGGAGGCAAGATGGTAAACAAGCTTCTAAAGTCAAGAGATTATCAGGACTTTCTTAACATGTCTTTGGAATTTGCAAAGTATGTCAATGTAATCACGCCAAAAATGAATGCTGTCATAAAAGATCTTCAAAGTAACGGTTTCAAGTGTGGTGTTGCAATGTTTGGAGAGACTGTGTTTACACTAGTTCCAAAATCAAAAGAAGGCAAGGTAATGCAAATTTTGAAAAAGTATGACGGCATTGTCATCCAGTCAAAGATTGACAAAAGCGGAGCCAGAGTAAACCAGTGTTAATTCCAAAATCACATCCCAGGGCTGCATCCCTGCACATAAGAGAAAAGCTTGTCCAAGGCTACAGATCCGGTTTGGTTGTTGAAGAAGGCCTTATGGCTCATGGTAGAGGGGAGACATTTGACTATCTAATAGGTGAAAAGACCTCAAAAAATGCCCTAAAAGCCATAAAGGTAGCAGCGAAAACCCTTGTTTTGGCAAAATCTCCTGTAATTTCAGTAAATGGCAACTTTGCTGCTTTATGCCCTAAAGAGATTGTGAATCTTGCGAAAACAGTGAATGCAAAGATTGAGGTAAATCTCTTCTACGTTAGTGAAAAGAGAAAGAGAGCAATTGCAGATCTTTTAAGAAAAAATGGTGCAAAAGAAATTTTGGGATTAGATCCAAGATCTTCACGAAAAATTCCAAAACTTGACAGTGCAAGACGAGTTGTTGATAAAAATGGAATTTTTTCTGCTGATGTAGTTCTTGTACCATTAGAAGATGGAGATAGAACTTTGGCCCTGAAAAAATTTGGAAAAAAAGTGATCACCTTTGATCTCAATCCATTATCACGAACAGCTCAGTCAGCCGATATTACTATTGTAGATAATGTCATTCGCGGAATGAGAATTCTGATTGATGTTTCTAAAAAGCTAACAAAGCAAAAGAATCTAAAGCAAGACAGATTTGACAACAAAAAAAATCTTGCTCAAGCAATGCTTGTGATGAAAAATAATCTTAGGAGAAAAGCACATGCCTAAGTCTGTAAAGGATATCACATCAAAGAAAGGTTCTACAAAGATTTCTGTAATTACTGCTTACGATTACACTACCGCTTTACTTTGTGATAAAGCTGGAATTGATATCATACTTGTGGGCGACAGCGGTGGAATGGTTATGCTAGGATATCAAAATACAATTCCAGTCACAATGGAACAGATGTGTTTTTTTACAGAAGCTGTTAGCAGAGGACGACAAAATGCAATGGTCGTAGCTGATTTGCCATTCATGTCATATCAGGCAAGCAAATCTCAAGCAATAGAAAATTCTGGCAGACTAATCAAAGCAGGTGCAGATGCAGTTAAGCTAGAAGGCGGTCATGAGGTAGGCGATACAGTACGCGCTATTGTGGAAACAGGCATACCAGTCATGGGCCATATAGGATTACAGCCTCAAACTACTGTACTACAGGAAGGCTACAAGGTACAAGCAAAGACAAAGGATGCGGCACTAAGGCTGATCGAAGATGCAAAGGCACTGGAAGAAGCCGGAGCTTTTAGCATTGCACTAGAAATGGTTACACAAGAAGTTGCAAAGATAATTACTGATTCTATTAAAATTCCAACAATTGGAATCGGATCTGGTCCAGACTGTGATGGTCAGGTGCTTGTATTTCATGATGTTGTTGGATTGTATGACAAGCTAAAACCAAAATTTGCCAAAAGATATCTTGAACTTTCGCAACAAATTGTCAAGGCTGTTGAAGCTTACAAAAATGATATAATATCAAATAAATTTCCTGCAAAAGAACATTGCTTTTCTATTGACAAGTCAGAACTTGAAAGGTTGAAAAAGGAAATTGCGTGACCATCCTTCATTTGATATTATAAGTTCACATGGCACTGAGCTTGCTGGAAAAAAAATTGTTTTATGTGTAACTGGGAGTGTTGCAGCATACAAATCAATTGAGCTAGCTAGACTGCTTATGCGACATGGGGCTGATGTTACTTGCGTTGCAAGCAAAGCTGCTACTAGTTTGATAAAACCAAGCTACTTCAAGTGGGCAACAGGAAACGAAGTGATAACAAAACTTACCGGAGATTTAGAACACATCAAGATTGCAGACTACAAAAAGTCTGATATGATTATAGTTTATCCTTGTACAGCAAATACTCTTGGAAAATTGGCAAATGGGATAGATGATACGCCAATCTCTACTGTTTTGAGTGTAGGATTTGGCTCAAAGATACCAATTGTTGTGGTTTTGGCCATGCATGAGGCAATGTATGAAAACCCAGCAGTGAGAAAAAACATGGATTTTCTAAAGAACAAAGTGGATTTTGTTTCTCCTCAGATGGTTGAGGAAAAGGCAAAAGCTGCAGAACCTGAGCAAGTGCTTGATTTTGTTCTCAAAAAGTTTGGTTCTTCTTCCAAATTACGTGGAAAAAAAGTGCTTATCACAGCTGGGCCAACGATTGAATATATCGATCCTGTACGGGTTATAACAAATCAAAGCACTGGCAAGACTGGAGTTTTGTTAGCATCTGAGCTTGTTTCTGCTGGAGCTAAAGTTACTCTGATTTATGGTCCTGGAAAAGAATTACCGCCAAAAGGTGTCAAGCTGATAAGAGTCGAAACTAGTCAAGAGATGTTTGATGCTGTTAAAAAAGAGATGAAACAGAAATTTGATATTGTAATTTTAGCTGCAGCAGTTTCAGATTATATTCCAGAAAAATCAAGCTCAGTAAAGATCAAAAGTGATCAAAATAAAATTATATTAAAACTAAAACGTGCATCAAAAATTATAGATCAGATTAAGAGAATCCAAAAGAATGTTTTTCTTGTGGGATTCAAAGCGGAAACTAACTTGTCTAAAGAAAAGATGATTAGTGAATCTGGAAGAAAACTGAAAGAATCAAATGCTAATCTTATAGTTGCAAATGACATTGGATTAAAAAAATACAGGAAGAATCCTGATTATAATAATGTGATTGTTGTGGATTCGAAGAAAGCAATTCAGTCTGGATGGAAGAATAAATTAGGAATTGTTAGATTTATTCGGAGAGAGATTGAGAACCGGATCCAATAAGATTAGATAGTGTTTTGGTCGTGTACGATACCACTTCTTAATGAGGATGTTGTATTCGGGAACTGTTACTTTGTCGGTTGATGAAATAGTTCTTTTAAGCAAGATAAATTACCTCGCTTCATGGATCAGATAATTCAGATACCAAATGGAACACAACAAGTAATTGTTCAGATTTCTGATCCTAATACGATCTTGTTAGTTTTTGTTACTATTGGTTTAGCAATAGTAACAGGAGTTCTAGCATGGGTAACATATAGAGGCAATAAAGAATCGAATAATCTTCTAAAATTAGAAATTAGAAATAAAATAAGACCTGATCTACAAGTGGCGAATTTTACACCAGAGGGGATACGTGAAGGTAGTAATGTGATGCGATATTACCCAAACATAGTAAATTATGGAACAATCTCTGCACATTCTATACGCATTTACATTAATTCTTATGCAAAAATAGACGCTTTAACTGATATAATCAAGGATGAACCTACAATTAAGAGTAAAATATTCATGCCTTATAACGGTAGTTTATTACCAACAAAACCATTACATTTGATTTCACCAATAGAATATCCATTAGATGGAATTGAAAAAAGAATAATTGTATGCATAGAACATGAATTTTTAGAAAATAATCACGATGAAGTAATATTCAACATAGGTCTTAGAAATGAACAATATCTTAATCACGTTTATTATTCTAATTCTGATATTGTGAAGGCAAGAGAAAAATGGAGAAAATTCAAAGCTGGCGAAACAAGTGCAGGCATGTAATTATTTTAAAACAAATGAGCCATTGATGTAGTGATAACAATTATCTTGTAAATCACTTCCAAACCTTCTATTGTTTTAGACTTGAATTTTGAATTAAAGTTAACCATTTATTGTCGCCTTCAATTTTTATTCCACAAAGATCAGATGCGTATGTTGTTTCTCATTAAATTATAATCAAATCTTTAGTAAATTTGTGCATCACATCAGGTTTGTCTTTTACAATTAAAGAATCTTCGATTCTTACTCCAAACTTGTTTGGAAGATAAATTCCTGGTTCCACAGTTATTGCCATGTTTTTTTCAAGTCTTGTTTTACTCAAGTAGCTAATACATGGTAGTTCATGAACCTCAAGTCCTATTCCATGACCAGTGGAGTGAATAAAGTACTTGCCATATCCTTTCTTTTGTATCACTTTTCTGCAAGCATCATCAACTGACTTGCAAGAAGCTTTTGCTCTTACTGCTTTGAGTCCAGCCTCTTGTGATTGTTTTATAATCTCATACACTTTTTTTGCTTCAGCTGAGACAGAACCAAGTCCAAAAGTTCTTGTTGCATCAGAGACATAGACTTGGTATCTCAAAGTTAAATCAACTACAATCATGTCACCATCTGCAAATTTTCTTTTTGTAACTTGAGCGTGTGGTAATGCACCATTTGGTCCGCTAGCTATTATCAATGGATTAAGAGTTGACTTGTATCCAGTTGCAAACATTCCGCGCTCCATTGCATATGACATCAAAATAGTTTGCAGTTCTAGCTCTGACTGTCCAATTTTTATTTCATCTACACAAAGCTCATACATTTCATCCAAAATAGAAGAAGCTTTCTTTAAGATACTAATTTCTTTCAAGTCTTTGATCTCGCGTGCACGATAAAATGGATCTGTAGATGATTTTACTAGAGGAAGAGATTTTTTCATTGATTGAATTACGTCGTAATTGGTACTATCTGTGCATACTTTGGCTCCCTTTAATTTTGAAATTAGTGTAGAAAGTGCATTTTTTCCTCGCTCTGATTTTATCACTTTGCAGTCAACAGATTCTTCTTTTGCACGTCCAACTTCTAGCTCTGGCGCAATTATTGTAGCACCTGATTTGTCCAAGACACCAATTGCTTCGCCCCAAAATCCAGTCATGTAAAAGAGGTTCTCAGGTTCAAATGCAACAAGGGTGTCACAACCTGTTTTATTACAGAATTTTAGAAGGTTTTTCTTGCGTTTTTGCAATACAAAAAATCTGCCAATTCGCAATTTATGTTTGCTGGAACGTTTAGATATTGGAAGATGTCATTTTTTGCAAATGGCAGAGAAAAAGAAGGTCGTAGCACTGCTCTCAGGCGGTTTGGATAGTCGTCTAGCCGTGAAAATGATGCAAAATCAAGGCTTTGAGGTAGAGGCAGTAGCAATCAAAACACCATTTTGTGATTTTGATTGTGGACGAGGTTGTGGTTTTGAGATACGAGAAACTGCAGACACTCTTGGTGTAAAGCTAAAGACGGTATATCTTGGTGATGATTACATTAAGATGCTAAAGCATCCAAAGCATGGATTTGGATCTGGAATGAATCCTTGTATTGATTGTAGAGCGATGATGTTTGAGGCAGGAAAAAAACACATGGAAGAAATTGGTGCCGAGTTTATAATTTCAGGTGAAGTTTTGGGTCAAAGACCAATGAGCCAGCATGCACCAGCATTAAAAACAATTGAAAAAGAATCTGGATTGGAAGGAAAAATTGTAAGACCGCTTTCTGCAGCTTTGCTGCCACCAACAGAACCAGAACTAAAAGGTCTGATCAAAAGAGAAGATCTTGGAAAGATTCGCGGAAGATCTAGAAAAGATCAATTAAAGATGGCACAAGAGTTTGGAATTGAAAACCCGCCAAACGCAGGTGGTGGTTGCTTGCTTACGGATCCAGCATTTGCAATAAGAGTAAAAGATCTTTTCAAACACACAGAGACTCCAACAACAAATGACATTGATCTTTTAAAAATTGGAAGACATTTCAGATTTGATGAAAATACAAAACTTGTTGTTGGAAGAAACAAAGACGAAAATGAAATCATCAAAGCGTTAGCACTAGATGAAGACATTTTGCTTGAAGCAAAAGATCATGTCGGTCCAGTTTCATTGATTCGTGGGGAAACCGCACAAGACCATGTAGAGCTTGGAGCTACAATCACACTAAGATATGGTGATGCCCCCAAGGATACACCAAGTGTTGTTACAGTACAAAAAAATGATGAAAAATCTGAAGTTTCGGCAGTCCCAGCTGTAGAATCAGCATACCTACAATATAGAATTTAGACGTACAACCTAGTCTGTGAAATGCTCTTGACTAGTAAGACTTTTTGAGGGAGTGTTTCGCAGTATATTTAAGATGCAAACCCAAAAGACACCAACCTATCTAAAGGCAATTACGTTAAGAGATGCCAGCGATGTCCATGCCATAAAAGAGGACATCAAAAAAAGCATGATTTTAGTGTTAAGGGTTACACCACTTGCCCAAAAAAATGTTGATGAGTTAAGAAAAGCAGTGGAAGAGATTTATGCAATTGCAAAAACCACCGGAGCTGATATTGCAAGATTGGGTGAAGAAAGAATTATTGTCACTCCACCAGGTGTTAAGATCTGGAGAGCAGAGTACGATCTAAAATAATTTAATTGCTTCCTGAATTTGTGGACAGGTTGTCATTATTCTAAACATTCTGTGTATTGACATGGAGAGGTTTTCACATTTTCTCCTTTCTCCGTGATTTACAAGAACTCTACGAAGTTTTGGTCGTAGCTTGTGTACAAATGACATTAGTTGGTTGTAATCGCTGTGACCGCTGAATCCATCAAGTTTTTCTGTTGCACAGTTTATGTTGATGATTTCTATTCTTCCATCTTTACCAAGTATGGACACCTGTCTTGATCCATCAAGCACTCTTCTTCCAAGTGTTCCATTTACTTGATATGAAACAAACAGTATTTTGTTTTTCTGAACTGGTGCAATGTTTTTAAAATATTCTAGGACTGGTCCCCCTTCTAGCATACCAGATGTTGCAATTATTATGCATGGTCCTTCTCTGAGTGCTTCCTCTCTTCCATCCGCATGTTCAATGTTTGTAAAGTATTCAGAATCAAATGGATTGTCGTCTGTTTCCAAAATCTTTTGTCGTAATTCACGGGCAAGATATTCTGGAAATGCTTCATGAATTGATGTGGCTTCTGCGATCATTCCCTCCATGAATACTGGACATTCGACTATCTGGCCTGCTTTCATGTACAGATCTATTACCATCAAGAGTTCCTGGGCACGGCCAACAGCAGGTATAGGAATTAGTACCTTGCCACCGTTTCGGAGGGTCTCGTTTACAGATTTCATAAAGGATCCCTCTACCTCTTCCCGTGTAGGCATGATGTCTTCTTTTGCACCATAAGTACTCTCAATTAGGAGGGTTTCTACTCTTGGATAATTCCAAGATGCGCTTTCAAGAAGCATCGTTTTGCCAAACTTTAGATCTCCACTATAGACAAAGTTGTGATCACCATTTCCTATATGGAAGTGGCAAGTGGCAGAACCTAAAATGTGACCAGCGTTAGAAAATACAAGTTTGATGTCTGGAGAAATATCTGTAACAGTTCCATATGGAAGAGTTATTGTTTGCTTCATGACCTGTTTAACATCGCGTTCAGAATAAAGTGGAACTTTCCCCTGAGCTGCAGCAACTTTGATTGCATCAAGCTGAATCAGATTCATCATAGGTAAGGTAGGCTCTGTGCAATATACAGGCCCCTTGTAACCATATTTGAAAAGCGCTGGCAAAAATCCAGTATGATCTAGGTGTGCATGACTTATCACTACTCCGTCAAGCTCGTCTAATGTGATATTTGCCCAATCAAGTCTTGGATATGATTCTAGTGCGGTCCTTGCACCGGGGTTTATGCCACAGTCAATCAAAATTTTACTTTCATGGGTTGTCAAAAGCATGGAAGATCTTCCTACTTGACTAAATCCACCAAGAGTCATCAAAGAAACTTCGGAGGTTTCAGAAAGTTTTGGCCTGAAAATTTTTTCACCGACTTGCTTTAGATGCTTGCTCCTTTCTGTTGAAGATATTTTTAGATTATAATTTATGGTTTGTATGGTTTGTGATTGGATTGTTGTAGCTTTTCTTATGCGGAATCTCCACCCAGTCTTTTCAACAAGTTCTGCCATGTTAAATGCCGGATTGTTGAACAAGAGCCATGGCCGTTTTACCTCAACTGTCATTTCTCCTATAGCAGTATCAAAGAATGTACCACCCAGTTCTGCCTCTTTTGGCAAGGATTGTGTTAGTATTTGTCTTGCTTCTTCTTCTGATTTTCTTATAGATTCTTCAGTTCTTACAACAATTCTCTTTTTGATCAGATTTACCATGTTAGAAATTACTTCGTTATGTTCCATCAAGTAGCGGGGTTTTTTTGTATAAATTGCAATTCGCGGGCCCTCATAATCTATCTTAGTTACATCAGCCTCCTTGGGAATACCTTGCAGTATGGTAGCCATTATATTTGTGGCAGGAGATACTTCTCGTTGTTGTTGTTTTCTTTGCAAAATATCACTAAAGTGTAATGATGGCTTTCTTCTGTTCTTTTGTTAACAGTCTGTATCCTTTCTGATCTATTATTGCAACATTGATGCCATCGCCTGTTCCAATGTTTCTTGTTATTGCAGCTTTTACAGCTCGTAAAGCGATTACCTTACCCTGTTCTACAGTTAGCCCATCACGGTATTCATTTTCTAAAAGACCGTATGCCACGGGGGAGCCGCTTCCAGTTGTAACAAATGTCTTTTTGTCTAGCGAACCAAACATGTCTACATTATACACAGCTGGTCCTTGTTTGTCATAACCACCCACAAGTATGTCTGCAATAAACGGATAGTACCTGTTCTGGAAGAAAATCAATGATGCAAGTCTCGCTATGGATTTGATCGGGAGATATTCTCCTTTTTCTATTCTATGAATATTGGAATGATATCGTAACATGTCAGTGACGTTTTGTGCGTCAGCAACGCCACCTGCCATAGTCATTCCTGCATGGTTGTCTATTTTTTGAATTTTCATGGTGTTGTTGTTTGCTATGAAATAGCCTGCACTTGCTCTCATGTCTGCACACAATACTACACCGTCGGTGCAACTAATTCCTACAGTAGTTGTTCCATGTAGTGTGTGTTGTTCAACATAGTCTGACAAATAACATTCTCCTTAACTAGGATGTTTTGGATAGGTTAACACCCTTTTAAATAACTTTGTGTTTCCAAACAGGAGATTGATAAATAATGAGATTTCATCAAAAACCCATGTCTTCACATGTAATGGAGCTCCCAAGACAGATAGTCATTGGTGAAAAAAATATTGGCAATATTGGAAAATTCATAGCTGATCTAGCCAATCCTAAGAAAGTTTCACTTGTTTCAGGAGATCATGTAAGAAAAATAACATATGAAAAAGTTGTAAAATCTCTTACAAATTCTAAGATAAAAAATGTTTGGCACATAGGTACAAGTAATGATATTAGTGCTACAAAAAAAATTCAACGAGACATAAAGAAAGACAAAAGTGATCTCATAATTGGAATTGGTGGAGGAAGATCTGTAGATATTGCAAAAATGGTTGCATTTAATTTGAAAAAGCCGTTTGTAAGTATTCCAACTTCTGCGTCACATGATGGAATTGCAAGTCCTTTCGTTTCTTTAAGAGGAGACAAGCCACATTCTATAATTGCAACAACGCCTTTAGGAGTCTTTGTTGATATTGAGATATTAAAGAAAGCACCAAGAAAACTTCTTGCCAGTGGTTGCGGAGATTTGATGGCAAAAGTTACTGCTGTCAGAGATTGGGAGCTGGCAAGGGACGATGTTGGAGAGTATTTTGGAACATATGCAGCAAATCTTGCTTCAATGAGTGCAAAAATAGTAATTGAAAACTCCAAAAATTTTAGAAAAAAACCAGATGTTAGAATGATAGTAGAAGCTTTGATCAGTTCTGGAGTTGCTGCCTGTATTGCAGGAAGTAGCAGACCATGTTCTGGAGCAGAACATCTCTTCTCTCATGCTTTGGATTATTTAGTACCAGGAGTCGGACTACATGGAGAAAAATGTGGTATAGGTTCTATTTTGATTTCTAAACTGCAAGGTCAAGACTGGCAAAAAATTGTTACCATGTTAAAAAATGTAGGAGCACCCACTACTGCAAAACAAATTGGCCTCAAACCAGAAGTTCTTGCAAAAGCTCTAATGATAGCTCCATCACTTAGACCTGAGAGATATACAATTCTAAATAAGATAAAAATGACAGAAAAAAAAGCTATCCAGCTTGCAAAAAGTACTGGTGTTTTATAGATTAAGCAGCTTTTGGTTGTGCAGTTTTTTCTTCTGCTGGTTTTGATTCAGTTTGTTTTTCCTGTGGCTTTTCGGCCTTTATGTTAGCATAACCTTCGATAAAGTTGATCTTTTCTAGTTTTGGTACAAATTTGAAAATGTCATTTACTATAGCGCGTTTAATTATTTGTAATCCTTCAGCAAGAAATGTTTCTTCAGGCATTGTAATATCAGCTTCTGTTCCATTTATCTTAAATTTTAGTTTAGACTCGTCAATTGGCAAACGTCTTTTTAAAAGTCCAAGAATTTTTTCATCGTCAGTATTAAGAGATTTTAATACATTTACATCGTAAAGAATGGTTTTTCCAGCAAATCTGTGGTTGAAATCAACCTGAACCCTACCAGAGCCAATAAACCTAACAATTCCAGTTCTCTCATCTACCTCAATTGCGTCCCCTACTGAGATTTTTTCTGCATCTTCACCAAGCTTGCGAAGGGGAATCATGCGAACTTTGCCTGGATCTCTTGTACCAAATCCCTTCTCTGGAGGAACCTCTACTGTGAGTTTGTCACCAGTATTAGTGTTAAGCAATGCATCGTCCAATCCCTTGAGGACCCATGATTCTCCTACTGAGACAAGTCGTGGTTGGTATTTCATATTAGCGTCATGAATTGAATTTGATTTGGCATCATCTTCTCTAGTGGTTTCAAAAACTTCGCTTGAATCTTGTACCTTTGCAGTGTAATCTATTAAGAGTAATGTACCTTTTTGGAAAGTCATCGTGATCGATGTTCAGAGTTCCATATATTAAGTTAACATGTGTTTAAAGTGCTTTCAGTTTTTCTTCAGCTACTTTGAGTGCTTCGGGATTTGTCTTGTATCCCATCATATCAAGAGTTGAAGAGATTGCAGAGATGGTTCTCATTACATGATATTTATGAACTTCTCCCATACATCCTACTCTAAACACTTTTCCTTTCAGATCACCAAAACCTCCTGCCACAAGAACACGAAACTTTTCTGAAAGTGTTGATCGAAATGTTTTATCTTCTAATCCATTTAGATAGTTTAGTGCAATTACAACTGTAGATCGTGCATCTTCTTTTGCAAAAGGAGTAAGACCCATTGCACTTAGACCAGAATAGAGTGCATCTGAACAAGTTCTATGTCTTTTTACTCTAGCTTCCATTCCTTCTTCAAGTATAATATCAAGTGCTTCTCTGTATGCGTAAAGAAGTGGTAAAGCAGGAGTAAATGGAGTTTCTTTGGTATCGTCATAGTACTTGAAGTATCTTGCTAAGTTAAAGTAGAAAGTTGGAGGTGGATTTGCAATCATGTATTTTTTTGCTTTAGGACTAATTGCTATTGGTGAGATTCCTGGTGGCGCTGCTAGTGCTTTTTGCGCTCCAGCAACACATACATCAATACCCCACTTATCCATGTGAAGTTCTTCACCACCGATTATTGATACGCCATCTACAACGTAATACGAATCGTTTCTTAAAGTAAGTTTGGATATTTTATCAAGGTATTTTACCATCGTTCCAGTTGACGTTTCATTCCATACAACGTAAAATGCCTTGACGTCCTTATTGTTATCAAATGCTTCTTTTACTTGGTCAAAACTTGCATTTTCACCAAAAGGGGTTGTTAGCCTGATGACATTTGCTCCCTGCCATTCTAACATAGTGGCAAGTCTACTGCTAAATTCTCCGTTTACAGGAATTATTACCTTATCTCCTTTTTTTATGAGATTTACAACTGATGCTTCTACTGCACCGGTTCCTGACGCACTAAGTGCAATAACATCACCTTTTGTATCAAAGACTTTCTGACTCTTTTCTATAATGTCAGTATACAGTTCAACAAAATCTTTACTTCTATGATTTATCATGTGGGTAAACATTGCACGTGTAACTCTTTCCGGAACGTTTGTTGGTCCGGGTAACATAACTAGGTATTCCAAATAAATTCTCCAATCTTTACGCTTAGTAGCCGTTATTTATAATTACAGAATTTTTGCGAGTCTCTTTTCCGCATCTATTTTTAATAATATTTTTTTTGTTCCTTCTGATACAAATTCTTCCCAGCTTTTTCCCATTGCGATCTTCTCACGAATGTTAGTTCCAGAGAGGTTTTTCCTTTCCTTAAGTGGCACTGGTATAACTTTGATTCCACGTTTTTGATAAAGTGTATGTGTAAAATCATCATTTGAAAACACAATATCATATTTTGGCACTATGGAGTCAATATGGTATGTCCATTTCTCATGATCATCAATGTCTGGAATATAATAGATCTGGATTCGTTTCTTGGTTGCATCATCTAGTGATGAAATGATCATTTCTTTTCTTTCATCTGCAGTAAATGGATTTCTTTTTTCGTTGCTTTTATTTGAACTTCCAATTCCTATCCAAAGATTTTCTACTTGAGATAATGCAAATTTAATGGCGTCTAGATGACCAAGATGAAAAGGTTGGAAGCGTCCAATGTAAAGACCGTTCATGCTTCAAATTTTGTTTAATTCTTTAAAAGATTATCATTCAGTATATTACTACAAGAACCTGTAAAATTATGGAACTAATAAAAATTGATGGTGCGTATGGTGAGGGTGGAGGACAAATTGTTCGTAGCGCAGTAACACTTTCTTGTTTGACTCAGAAACCAGTGGAAATTGTAAACATCAGGCAGAATCGAAAAGTTCCAGGTCTTAGACCACAACATCTCACTGGAATTAAAATTCTTGCAAAGATCTGCAATGCAAAAGTTGAAGGACTTTCAGTTGGTTCAACAATAATCAGATTTTTTCCTTCAAAAATAGATGACATGCAATTAAAAGAAAACATAGGAACCGCAGGAAGCATTCCTTTGATTTTACAGATATTAATTCCATCAATATCTATTTCAAAAAAAAGATTAAAAATGTCAATAACTGGCGGTACGGATGTTTTGTGGAGTCCCACAAGTGATTACACAAGATTTGTTTTAAGAGAAGCTTATGCCAGACTCGGCATTAATTTCCACATGGCTGTTGAAAGACGCGGATATTATCCACATGGTGGTGGTATTGTTAATGTGGAGGTATTTCCTCGTGAGAAAATTAGTCCTATTTCCCTTCTTAAAAGAACGAGTAAATTAGTTAAGATTCTCTGTACCTATTCAGGGATTTCATCACATCTAATTGAACAGGAAATAAATGAAGCAAAGAAAATCCTTCTTAATGCTGGTTTTGATTGTGATTATCAAATCAAACAAGAATCTGCCTATGATAAAGGATGTTCGTTTTTAGTATACACTTTTGACGAAAATTGTATTATGGGTTCAGACATGATAAACGGAAAAGAGAATAAAATGGGACATCTTGTTGCTGCCAGATTTCTAGAATCGACTCTAGGTGTGGATCAATTCCTTTCTGATATGTTGGTGATCCCCCTCTGTCTTACAGATGGTGAATCCGTTTTTAGAGTAAATCAAATTACAAAACATCTTGAGACTAACTTGTTTGTAACAACTGAGATATTGAATTGTAAGTATGGCATAGGTAAGATTGATAATGGTTTTGAAGTGAGAATAGTAGGTAATTCAAATACCGGCATCTAGCATTGCTGCCATCAGCAATACTGCAATTGATATAAAGACAATAATTCTTCCTAAAGATATAATTTTTGAGCGAAGTTTTTGAATTGATTCTTGTGACATCTCTTTTGCTTCAATTTTTTTCTCTACATCAAATCTTATCATTCTGATGTGAATAGCAAATGTTACTATCAGTGCTATTACAAGCATTATTTTGATTGTAAGAATTATACCATAATTTGTTGAAAAAATTGTTTCTGGTTTACTAAGTATGTACTGTGAATTGTAGAGTCCCGTAGCAATCAAAATACCTAATGATGGAACAGCAATTTTGTTGAATTTTCTTCCCACCCGAATCATTATTCTAAGTCTTTCTTCTACTGATTCTGACATTGTTTTGAGAAAAGGGGCAAGAACAACTCCAATGAAGAGCGAACCTCCAACCCAGATAGAGGCAGAGATAAGATGAACCCATGTAATTAGTGCGTCTACAATTGGCATAGCCCGATCATCGCATATTATGAATATTATCTGTTCGCATCTGA
>CAYSWR010000006.1:0-52513 GCA_964434855.1 uncultured Nitrosopumilaceae archaeon
ACCAGGTCCAAGGACAGTTACAGGAATTGAAATCTTGGCAAAAATTATCCATCCAAAAGTGTTTTTGGATCTCAAAGTCCCAGATGATTCTTTTGTGCAAATAAATTCTTGATAAAAGGTGATTTTACAAATAGTACTGTTATTTCTATACCAACAATTTATCAGCAATACAGGAACTATAGTTAAAATTTAACATGGATATAGACAAGCCAAGTTTTGTAGCCATACGTAAGTAGTGACGAACCTAATTTTGATCGGCTTTATCTAGAAGCAAGCTATTGTTCAGACAATGAACACTGACTTGCTAGTAGCAAGTTGTAGTATTGCAATTCTTACTTTCATTATTTTATTTGGGGGGGTACAGCCAGTAAATTCCCAGTCATCAACTAATTTGCCAGTAGCCATGAATTGTAACCCATCCTCTTTGACCATCACACCAGGTAGTTCTGGGACTACTCAATGCATTGTTAAATCAAATGGATTTGATGGACAGCTAATGTTTGTGGGTACAGTTCCACAAGGAGTGACTTACTCTTTTAGTCCCCCAATAGTAACACTACAATCAGGTGGTCAGGCTAGCTCAATGCTGACGATAAGTATTGACATAAGCACCACTGGGACACTTGATTTGAAATTTAAGGTAATAGACTCGGACGGAAATCAAAATGAAGAGATTTCCTTTAAGGTAAATTATCAGGGCTCTCCTCAGCCTTCACCAGAGCCATCCCCGCCATCACCGACCCCAATCCCATCTATATCAACCACGCCTCAACCATCTTCACCTGATACTGATAGGGATGGAATTGCTGATACTTCTGACAACTGTCCAAATGTTGTAAATCAAGATCAAGCAGATAGCGATGCAGATGGACTTGGAGACGCATGTGAAATAAAACCTCCTTCAGCTGATGTATCTGTATCAATTACCGGACCACAAGAGCCAGTATTCTTTGGCGATGAAGTTACACTTATAGTCGATGTTACAAACAACGGCCCAGATACAGCAAAAAACGTTGTAACGACAACCCAGTTATCACCAGGATTGCAATTCATACCTGAGCATTCTAGCGGATTTGATAACTTTACGGGAGGTTTACTTGATGGATTTACAATAACTACAATGACCGCAGTTCTTGTTGATAAAGCTGAACCTGTACTGATTGCCACCAACAGTATAGCTACTGACGATGATGGAAAGCTTGACGCCGTAGTCTTTGCATCTAGCGAATCTATTGATTTAGAACCAAGTGCAGGAATTTCAGGAGAAGGTACTCATGATCCAAATCCACAAAACAACCAAGTGTCAAGAACTTTTACTGTAGAAATTCAAAATGTCGCCCCAATAGCTGATGGCGGTGCAGATCTTACTATCAATGCAGAACAGACTATCACTCTTGACGCCAGTGATAGTAGGGATCCAAACGGAGACCCAATATCGTTTAGCTGGAGACAGGTTGCAGGACCAAGCGTTGTGTTAGACGAAACATTCTCCTTAAGACTAGAGTTTTTCCCGCCCATTACAGGAACATATACGTTTGAGCTGACAGTTACTGATGACAAGGGCTTAAAAAGTATAGATAACGTAACCATAGTTGTAGACTATTCTGCAAAGTTTGTTCCAACAGCCGATGACCAAAGTGCACCTGATTCGGTAACTGTTGTAGCTGTAGAGGATTCGTCCTTTCCATTCTATCTTTTAATTTTACCAGCTGTAGGCGCTGGAGCAGTTGTAGCCTTGATGAATATGCCATCTAACCCTTCACCCCCTCCAAATATTCCACCCAATGCCACTCTGACGCTTCGCTTTGAAGGTAGAGTCGAGGTCATAAGGAGATGATTAAATGATTTCTGGAGAAGGTTTTGAAAAAATAAAAAGCGAATTAGAAAAAATCTTGGATGATGTTTTACAGAATAGTTCTGAGCTGGGTCAGGCAAGAGATGTTAAAACAGTCATAGACTGGTTCAGAAAAGGTAAGCAGGCAATTGAGCCTGGAAAAATTCTAGGCATGATAAGTAAGAATATAGTCAGTAACGTGTTTGAGAAATTGCCAACAGAGCTTTCAGGTACTTTGGAAGATACACTGGAAGACTCTAGTATGCAGAAAAATCAGAGTGGTCGTTCCATTACTACATTCTTACCTGGATTTCAGACGTTAGAAGACATAGTGTTGGTTGCAAACGGAGCTCTTGATCTAGGTAAGGTGACGCTAGGCTTGTTTCAAGATATTGGTATAACGTTAGACCAAGTAAGAGTGTTAAAGGGTGAAGGCAGCAAGCGCTACGAAATAGGAAAAATTGGATTTAGCGTTAATCTGTACTTGTTCTCCAAAATGATGATAGGAACAAAAAGGAAAAAAATCGCACAAAAAGAGTTTGAATTAAGAGATATCGTGTTGTCAGTGGTATGAATTATTTTTTAAAAGTTTAAACAGTAATTTGCTATTAGGGTTTTGTTGGTGGCATTAGGAAAAGCCTCTATCTTAATTCTACTCTTTATGTTCTCATGTGTAGTTGTTGGTTCTACACTTTTTTCTTTTAATTTAGTTGATGCACAAGAAGTTCGATCCTCCGTTCCTCCAGATTCAGATAAAGACGGAATTTCAGATGACAAAGACAACTGTCCAAGTGTCATTAATAGAGATCAAAAAGATAGCGATGGCGATGGTGTTGGTGATGTATGTGAGCCAGAGCCAGCAAGACTGCAACCTTCCACAATTGAACCAGACTCTGATGACGATGGAATTTCAGATGCACAAGACAATTGTCCAAATATTGTCAACCGTGATCAAAAAGATTCTGATGGAGACGGAGAAGGTGATGCATGCGAACCAACACCGGAAAGAAGTTTGGATGAAGGTGAGCAAGAAATCTCGTCAAGGTCAATTGAAGAAATTGAACGTGATGATAAAGAGGCACCTCAAACTGAACAAGAAGAACAACCACGAGGACGAGTTCCTGATTGGATTCAGACTACAGCAAGATTTTGGGTAGAAGAAAATGTAGAGGACAAGGACTTTACAGGTGGTATCAGCTATCTAATACAGCAAAACATTATTGATCTTGGAGAAGATATTTCATCAGAGGAATCAACTTCACAAGAACCTAATGTACCGCAGTGGTTTAAGCAGACTACATCTTGGTGGATCGATGGTATGGTCCCTGAAGACCAATTTCTTGATGGACTCAAATGGCTAGTAAAGAAAAATATCATCAAAGGAGTGCAAAAGACCACTTTCTTGGCAGTTGATTTGGATGATCACAATTTGCCACTAAAAGAAGAAGGTATTCCAACAACATGGATCCATAAAATTACTCCATCTGAACTCAAAGCTGAAGAACCACTAAAGCCCATTATGGATCCAAACCGGTACATCGGTGTCTTTGAGGCAGGAAATGATGGATACTACTTGTGGGTTGGGGTTGATTGGGATCACTTTCTGGAAAAAGGAACTGACCTTGCAAATAAAGGTTACAGACTAGTTGACGTAGAACGCTACACCTATGGAGGAAAAGCTTACTACGATGGTGCATGGCTCTCAGGATCTGGCTCTAACTTGATTGAGGCAGGCAAGAATTGGGATGAGTTTTTTGACGTTTGGGACGAACATAGCAAAGATAACTTGAGATTAATAGATATTGAGACATATGTTTCAGGAGGGGAAAGAAGGTACATCGGAGTATTTGTGAGCGGTTCTGATGGTCATTACCTGTCGTTATTCGATAATTGGGAAGGTTTTGTGGATAATTGGGATGAGCTAAGCAAAAATGGTTTACGCCTTATTGATTTTGAGACGTACATTTCCGACGGACAACGAAAATACATTGGAGTATATAGAAGTGGTTCTGGTGGGTATGTTTTAGAAAGTGGAATTAGCTGGAAAGATTTTGTAACTAATTGGAAGAATTATAACAAAGATGGCTTGCGCCTTATCGACGTAGAAACGCATCAGGAGGGAGACAAAAGACAGTACAGCGGAGTCTATGTGGCAGGAAGTGGCGGATATGGTCTTTGGCATGCAGTTGATCTTGAAAACTTTGCATCAAAATGGAATGAGTGGGGAAACAACGGACTTCGTTTGACTGATCTCGAAGTGTATGCTAGTCAGTGCAAGATAGAGTGTCACAATCAGGTGGTCAAGCCAGGGGAACCTTACAATTATGGATACAAAGTGACTTACCCGTGGCATTGCCCTGGAAAACCGTATAGCTGTTCATCACAGGACACGGTGATGTACAAATCTCCATCTGATGAATTTGATGGCGCTAGATTTGTAAGACTTTCCGCACTTGAATCATCAGACAAAATATTTGTTTTACCTTTTGATGACAAGGAGGTAAAGATGTGGCAGACATGGATATACAATAGTGGTAAATGGCATCATGCTATTGATTATGGAAGATCAGATTATGACACTTTCAAGGTGAGGGCAGCCGCACCAGGACGGGTTCTTTTCGCTGAGTATGAAGATTGGTCTGGGAATACAATAATTATTAGTCATGATGCAGGCGGTGAAGAGGATCTGTATCGGACAATCTATGTACATCTGCGTGATGGAGCTGAATTAGATTGTTCGAGAGCTTGGTCTAAAAGTATTCCAAATATAGATGGGGAAAATCTTGACCTATACACAAAACATCTTGAGCTTACAGGATGTGATAAGGGAGACACTTCAAATCTAGATTCTACACATTGGGGAACCAACTCTCAGACAATCCAAGTTAAAGAAGGCGACGAGGTAGAAGCAGGTCAGTTCATTGCGTGGGCTGGCAATACAGGTCCTGGAGGCAAAAAAGGAGAAGGCAATCCCAACACCCACCTGCACATCTTTTTTACAAAACGTGATCCTAAAAACAATGAATGGTACTTTATTGATCCTTATGGAATCTATGCAGGACGAGATTGTTATCCGAGCGGTTTGACGGATCCTATTGATACCCCCTGTAGTCGGTATCCAGTATCATGGAAAAGTGGCAAGCCGCAATATCCAATATTAACAAATGTAAAGTAATTCTGGGGTGAGTTTGAATTATTTTGAGAGGAAGAAATTTAGACTTTGATTATTCCGATTTGATACTTAAAGATAAACAGATTACATGCTAGGTTTGGTGATTGGTTAGATTTGTTTTATAAGGACTTTTTTCTGTTACCAAGACATTAAACACCAGTTGTCATTATTAAAAATAATTTTAGAAGTTGGAGGTGTGATTTTTATGATTTTAGCTATTGTGTTTTTAGGTGCTGAGCCTTAAAGACTGGATTTGAAAAAACAATGACTCCTGACACAAGTGAATTACGAAGATTAGATAGTTGTAAGTTAAAACCAATACAAAAGACTTACAGGCAGTAGGTTTAGACATTATGAGATGGAACGTAAAATCCCTTCTCCCGACAAGAAAACTATGGAGCATATGGCTAGCCTGAGTTGGAATGATCTCATGCTTTTCATGCATAAAAAATATGGTAAGAAAGTCACACAGGATTTTCTAAAAAATTACACATACCGATTACAAAAACTAAAGTGGCGCAAAAATCAAAAATGGAAATAAAAAATTGGAAAGGAGTTTTGGAGCCGAGTCTCTCAAATAATTCTATTTGAGATATCTTTTGTGTTCCTTGATGTATTTTTTGACCAACCACTGGACAAATGTCCTGTCCACTTTCTTTACTTGAGACCTTTCCAGTGCGGTATAGTAGCTGTTTCTCCCTTGGTATGGTATGTTAAGCATTGGATATTTTTTCATGTTCAGGATAAAGTTCATGATCAGTCTTGAAATTCTGCCGTTGCCGTCTCCAAAGGGGTGGATGGTCACGAACTGCAGATGAGCCATCGCTGCAAGCTCTACAGGATGTAACTTGTTCTTGTTTTTGTTGTACCACTTGAAGAACTCTGTCAACATTGGATGTACTTCTACAGCTAACGGTGGCATGAATTTGCTGCCGCCTATGGCAATCTGATATTTTCTTATCTTGCCCGCAATGTCAGGCTTTGTAGCATGGAAGAGTTTCCAGTGCCAGTCCAACACTGTATGAAAGGAGATCTCTTTTTCAGGTTTCAGGATTTCGTAAAACAGGTCTCTGTGCGCTTCTGCCTCTTTTACGTCCCTTATCGACTTGTTCTTTGGGGTGATTCCCCTTTCAAGCAAGTCGGCCGTTTCCCGGTGCGTTAGTGTAGATCCTTCTATCCTCTGTGTGTCGTAAGTGAACTTGATTGCAAAGTTCTGCAACTCTTTTTCTCTTACAGACTTTGGTATTGTTCTCTGTTCTTTTGAGTATCTCTCCTTGATCCTGTCAGCATCACGATACCACTTTTCCCTGTAAATGTCATCAAGGAAATTTTTCTTGAGTTCCTCTATGTTAGTGGGGATTTTTCTTCCTAGGTATAGATCCTTTGTCCGTACCTGTTTCCCTTTTCTTATATTGTGTTCTAGATAGTAATAGGTCTGACCTTTGAGGACCTTCTTCTTTACTGTGACCATGAAATTAGTTACCCCTACATATTTATATAATTATCATTTTTATTCAAAATGTAGGGGTATCACTCTACCTGATTTCTATCTTTTCTAGATTCATTCGCTTTCTTTCTATTATAACATAATAATTGATAATCTCAAGCATCTTCTCTTCTGTGGTAAAATTATATCCATTAGACGCTTTTAGAAAGTCTAGATAGTCTTTTTCATTTATTTTAATTTTGATTTCACACAAGAATGAAATCTTACTAGCCAGCGATAAAAGCTGATCAAGCTTTTACGTGTTTAGCTGTAGTTAAAAAACTACACAAAAACAAATACGTACGAATTAATTAGAATCAAACATGTCACAACAAAAAACCCACCAGTTAACATCCGACTTGAAAATCTGCCAAATCCTAAACGGCATGTGGCAGGTAGCAGGAGGCCATGGTCAAATCGACCCAGAATCTGCCATTTCTGAGATGCCTTCGTATCATGATTCTGGTTTTACAACATGGGACATGGCAGACATTTATGGGCCTGCTGAAGAATACCTCGGTGAATTTCGAAAAAGAATTGCAAAGATAAAGGGCCAAGACGAACTTGACAAAATACAGGCTCTAACAAAATTTGTCCCAAATCCAGGTCCAATGACTAGATCAATTGTGGAACATTACATCGATAAATCAATTCGCAGAATGAATGTTAAAGCAATTGATGTGGTTCAGTTTCACTGGTGGGATTATAACGATACAAGATATGTTGATGCACTACATCATCTCTCAAAGCTTCAAGATGATGGAAAGATACGACATGTTGGGCTGACAAATTTTGATACGGAAAGACTAGATATTATGGTAGAAAATGGATTCAAATTAATATCAAATCAAGTGCAATATTCTATCATAGACCAGAGACCAAAAGTCAAGATGACTCCATTTTGCCAAAAACATGGCATCAAACTACTCGCTTATGGAACCCTTCTTGGAGGATTCTTGTCTGAAAATTATAAAGAAAAACCAGAGCCAACGAGGTCTCAGCTATACACAGCAAGTTTACAAAAATACAAGAACATGATTGATGCCTGGGGTGGATGGACTCTATTTCAAGAGCTACTTGCGGTACTAGATGATATAGCAAAAAAGCACCATGTCAGCATTGCAAATGTTGCTGCAAGATATGTTTTAGACAAACCAGTTGTTGCAGGTGTGATAATTGGTGTAAGACTTGGCATAGCAGAGCACAAGTCAGACAACGCTAGAGTGTTTTCATTAAATTTAGATAAAGATGACAATGAAAAGATAAGATCAGTGACCTCAAGATCACAGGATCTGTTTTCTTCTATTGGCGATTGTGGGGATGAATATAGATGATTTATAATGAAAATTATAAAACAGGAAACTGCATCTTTTTTTATTATATATCTTATCAGCTTAAAAAATTCCATTAACAGAGTAGCTTTTGGAGACTAGCTCTCTATAATGACTCCACATGATACCATTCAAGTATGAAAAAGCGATCACACGCATCTTATGTAGCAGCAGGCAAAAAAGGTGCAAGAACTAGAAAAAGAAAGGGTAACTAACCTTCTAATCAAATCAGAACCCAACAAACTTTCACTCTAGCGATTTTTTTCGATGAGTTCTTGTAGGTAATCCTTATCAGAAAGTGAGAGTGGTTCTTCTTTCCTAAGAGTAAGTAGAATCGAATACAAACGCATTGTATCTCCTATTCCTTCTTGCATCATAATTACAACTGATTTCATTAAATCGTCTGAAGAACTCTTTCTAATTGGCGTTGCAAACGATAGTTGATAGCCATCAGGATCTCGCATATGAAAGAATCTTTCACCCCAAGAAGCGTCTGTAGGTTCATTTTCAAAAGAGACTAATTTTGAAATATTATCATCATTTTTCAAATGTGAGTACAGTTCATCTACGTTATCTGTATGAAAAATTATTCTTCCAAAATCTCTTGTATTCTGATCGTAACTATTTCGTAGCTCCAAGTTTAGGAACATTTTGCTGGCTTTGCCAGCCTCGTATGTAGTAAAAGAGTCATTAGACGCGCCGCCGCATACCAGTTTAAAACCAGGTATCCTAGAGTAGAATTTGCATGACGCCTCCATATTTTTAACTACTAGCGTAATTGCAGATAACCTGTATACTTTCACTTCATGTATAATGGGCAATCGCATTATAAATAATCAAAAGTCCTTGCTGCTCCACTAGTGCCAAAAATACAAATAGTGAGAACGCAATAGTGGTATAAACAATGACTGAATTCATATGTCCTGATTGTGGAAAGAAGCTTTACCACGAAAACGAGACTACCCTAGAAATTGAAAAAGGCGTACACAAAAAATTTTGTAGAAAAATACCAGGAGATACCAAAAGTTTTATGCATAGAGACCCAAATGACAATGATCCCATAGAGAAAGTCAGGGCAACTGACAACGAAGGGAAACCGATACTAAGACGCTAAGTCGCTTTGATTTTTTTATAGTTTTTTACCAATTACAAATATGTTTGGTACTCTAGTCCCATCGGGCCCATAGAATTTTTTTATTCATAAATTGTACACAGAATTATAGAAGATTTTTCAGCAATCTCCAAATGCTGTATTATGTGGTCAGAATCTGAAACTTTTTGTCTAGTTTGCCACTCATTAGTAAACTAATGCTTATATCTCATTTTATGTTTAAAATGGTCTAATGAATTCTAGAATAAAACTGGGGATTCAATACGCAGGAGTTGCTATTGTCCTGTCTGCTATATTATGGGTGAGCCAAGATTCAGAATTTTCAGCCTGGGCAGAAGAATCAAGTGATAGTAAAAAATCTTACAATTTTACAACTATTGCTGGTGATGAAATAAAAAACAACCCACTGGCTCAAAAGATTCTACAAAATATTGAGATCGCAAAGCAAAGGATGGAACAGATGCAACAAAAACAAAAGCAGCTAACTGAACAACAAAAAATTATTGAAGAGCAAAGAAAAATTGCAAAAGAATCATTGGAAAAGGACCTGGCTAGGATGAATAAAGACTATGAAGATTTTACTCCAAAAAATTCGTATGCTAGATTTCTTTCAAATAGCATAGACGCAACTCACCATGACATATTCTGGGACCAATTTAACTCCATGAACGAGAAAGTAAAAATTGCAAGCCTAGCAAAAAAAGCAGTTTTGGATAATGGTGGAACAATGGCAGAGGCAAGGGAAGAATTTAACAAATACGCAGCTATGTCAAGAGTTGATATGATCAAATATGTTATGGAACTTAACATAAAATACGGGTTTACAGAAAAAGAATTACAGTCATATTTTGATGAGAATGGAAAATTGCCCAGATATGAAAATGACGGGGATGCTTCATGTTATGGATGCGATAAATATGAAAAGATAAAAGAGCAAATTCTTGCTGAAAAAGAACAATCTAAACATAAAGTATAATCCTGTTATTCAGTAATATCATAACACTGGAAGAATAGTTCTATTAAAAGCGCTGATATGGCTTTATGCTATTTTGACAAACTTTAAAATTTAAAATATACATTCTCAACATTTTTAAAACAAAAACAAGAATATCTAGTCATTGGTTATCACAAACAAGATCTTTCAAATATTTACCATAACAATAATAATTTCAATGGTTATTAGTTCTGGATTTTCAAATCTAGTTTTTGGAAAAACAATCGATTCCCCAAGAAAACAGCTAGAAAGAGGCGTTGCACCAAAAGACATTGTTTGCAAATCAGGACTAGTTCTGGCTATTTTTACTAATGTTCCATTATGTCTAAAACCATCAACGATATCAAAGTTAGAACAAAGAGGGATACCAATAGTTGTTCCAGAATCTATACCACAAGAAAACCAAATTGATAAGATGCCTCAGGTTGCAAGTACAAATAACGGTTCAGCAACAATCCCGGGCAAATCAGGAAAACCCCAAACATCAATTGAAACTGTTCCTGCTTCTAGTGGAGGTGTAGTGAATTTTTATCTCAACGATGATGATCTAAATACTAGCCCCAAGGGAATAGATGTCATAGATACCAAAGGATTATTGGAATTTACCATAAACGGAATACCAATTAAAGGACCACAAACCATGACAGAGACAGGACTAGACACTGGCAAGTTCTTTGTAACAGTTGAGCTTCCTGACACAATAAACGGAAAACCACTTCATCAAAACGACATACTGGAGATAAAATACTTGGATCAAACTGATGCTGCAGGAGAAAAAAGCATCAATGTGACATCGGTGCCTTTGACACAAGCCTATGCCCAGGTGCAAACATCTGGAGCAGGTCAAACTAGAATTGGCCATGAATTTATTGTGAGAATTTATGAGCCAGACATGAACTTGGATTCAAAACAAGTTGACAAGATTCCTTTGAGTAGAGTTGAGTACAGAGGCGAAGGTGGAATTAGGACAACACTTGCCAACCCTGTATTTGATGCAAATTCATCGTTTCTATTAGAAAATGGTGAAAATACCGGCGTCTTTGAAGTAGTAATAAAGATTCCACGCACAATAGATGGAAAAACCATCCACATTGGAAATTGGTATGAGATTAGATACACCGATACATCCACTCCATCTAACACTGATGAAGAAATTAAGCTCAAAGGAAAAATAGGATAGAAAAGATCTGGTTTAGCTTATACCTATGGATTAACTAATTTCATCGAGTCGGAATAAGATCAAGACAAAACACGATTAAAAAAATATTTAGTTTTTTCTTGCCTCTATGATCGGATTTTTATTTCATGAGTGAATATTGATATACAATGAATATACAAATGGAAAAGACAGACGAGTACTGGATTTATGATCAAAAATGCAAAAAATTGCTGGATTATGACGAAATCAGATTTGCAGGGCTGATAAATAACATGGGTCGCCTTGTTGCAGGTGGCCTCAAGCCTGGAATATCTCCACTAGAAGATGATGCTGAAAGAAAAAAAATGTACATGGAGCTTGCACTACGAGTTTCAATGAGAAAAGAATTTGATTACAGTCTTGGGCCAGTCAAATATGCCGCTTCACGAAGAGAAAAAGCAGTAATGCTAAGCTTCCCAATGAATTCTAATGTCTTGCTAGTTTCAGCTGAACCAAACGTAGACATTGATAAAACCGCAAATAAAATCATAAAGCTAGTTGGATTAAAATAAGATACTCTGCCTTTGTAATTCCTGCCCTATCAAGTCTTTGCTATGCTGCTATGATCTCTTTTTCGGGTTCTTTTTCTTTGGGGTCTTTTTGCTTTACCTTTGCTAGATATTCTTCTAACATGGCATATTCTATTTCGTTACACATGTAATCATAATGCACTCCAAAGTATAAAAAGAAAATTTTCTGTTTAGAATTTGAGACAAAAAATAACATGAACCCAATTTATGATCTACAAAATCAAATCACTAATCTAAATAATGCTGATTCTACTGTTAAGTTCCTGAGGAGTTTGTTATATGTTACTTCTACGTAAGTAAAGTGATGAACGATTATACCTGTACATGCAGTTGTGGTTGTCAAAATCCAGCTGATGATTATGTCTGTAACAACTGCAGGATCGGTTTGTGTAAGGTTGGAATGAAAAGATAGATGGATGATTTCATAAAATCTGATTAAATATGGAAAAAATGCGAGTCAAGTCTGGCAATCTAAGAGCGATTGGATATGATGAATCAGCACAAATACTGGAAATAGACTTTCATCATGGCGGAATTTATCGGTATTTTGGGGTACCAAAAAAGATCTATGACGGTTTAATGAATTCTCAATCATCTTATGGGGAATACCATGACAGATACATCAAGAACAGGTATAGACACGAGAAAACCTGATTCTTTCAGCTGATCTCATAAACATACAAGGCTTTTAATTCAAGGTAGTACTATTAGTGTCATGGAGTAGTGTGAGTTTGCACATCTCTGATCTTTTGTAGTTGGAGAAAGACTGGAGTAACTACCCAGCTCTGATATGACTTGATATTCAATTCTTGAAATTATAACTATATTTTAACTGGGTTGTAATTGTTATCATCATCTAGATGAATCTTACAAGAAAATTCTTTTGGATTCAGATCTGTGAGAATCTTACTAATTTCGTATTTATGCCAGACTTACTGGCGGCAAGGTCATAACAGAGCGAACTGCCTTCATACTTCGTATCTCTTTGTTAATTAATTCCGCTAATTCTGTTCCATTCATTCCTTCGAACTTGACTATGATATCATATTTTCCCATCGTTTGTCGAATCTCCCTGGTTGGCTTGAGAGTTGATATCTTTTCCAAAATTGGTCCTCCTCTCCTATATCACATGTAATTAGAACAAAGATTGTGTTCAGTGTATAGTTTCTTATCTTTTCGTCGTGATCTACAAAATTTTCTGTAACTTTCTCTTGACTCATGCTATGATTCCTCTGCACATACATCAGTTCATCATTTGTAGAAAACTTTGATCTAGAATTATTTGATAAAAATTGTGTAATGAATTCCTTCCAAAATCTACTAGGAAGTATTACAAAAATTACCAGAAAATCGGGAGCCGAAGATATCCTTGCATCATATTTTCTTGCCATTGTAAAGAAGAATCCAGAAATAACCAGCAGAATAATTTCTTAGCATAGGCTGCAAATCTAGTTTGCGAACTAGATTTCAATCAGAGTAGTTTAAGTGCTTCTTCACGTGATAATGATACCAAGGTTTCTGTTCTTATTACACCGCCAGCAGGCAACCACAGTTTTATTGCATCTTTCTCATCCTTCCCTTCAAAGATCCATACAGAGTCGTATCTTCCAAGGGTCCAATAAGTGGCGATTATTTTTACGCCTGGCGGTAGATTTTGCATTATCTTTTTACCGACTTCAACAACTTCACTTGCCTTCTTCCTGAATTTGATCAGGGTTATGAAAATCATTAATTTCCTAGTATCGTTTTAATTACTTAAGAGTATTCACCCTGATTTTCTTCCCTTCAACTATTATAAGATTCAGCAATACCTTACAAACTGTTAAAAGTCCATTTCATGAAATAATATCATTGATAGTTTATTGTAACATATGCTCAACAGAAATAGATGAGAAAGAAATTGAAAAACATGTAACTAGCGAACAACATCAATCAAACAAAAAAAAGACATTGCGTCCCAAAATGGCCGAATATGTAAATCATAAAAACCTCGTCCAAATTTGGTTAGAATCTCTACATCTCTAGACATCTATTATGATATTAATAATCAGGGCACGGTTCCTCACGATTTGCTTGAAGCAGAACGTGGAAATTCTTTTCCTTCAGGTCAACTATTAGAAGATTTTGCCTTCTTACCTAATGCAATCATGAACATGGTATCTTTGTTTTTTGCATGTGGAGAGAAAAAATTAGTTACCAGATCATCATAAAAGGTAAGACCAGTGGCTCCAAGATTGAAAGCATATGCGGCAAGATACATTCTGCCACCAGTTATTGCTGCATCAAGCTGAGCAATACGGTAACCGCGATTGCCAAAACTCTCCAAAACCTTTTGAAGGTTTACCATGAAGAAAATTGTTACGCTCGCATCATGAGGTAAATCTTGACCTAATCCCAAATTTCCTGAGATTCCTCTAAAATCCCCCTTACGTAACAATTGTAGGGAATCTCTTTCCCTTGCATAATAATAGGAACCTGATGGTAATCCATCAACTTTGTTTACAATAAGATAAAGGTCGTTGAGGATATTATACTTAGAAAGAAAATCTGCAGCAATACCGTTTGTGGATCTTTTGAGGATTGTAGATAACTGTTCAAAATTTATTGAATCGTGAGAAAATGCACGTGTAGAACCACGCCGAAGAATGACTTTTTCTATAGCATCTTTTGTAAGAGTTTCAGTTCTTAGAGGAATCAAATCTGTGGCGGTATATTGAGGTTTGACAAAATGTTTTCTCCAAGATTTTACTTCAATATTGTTACAAAGTGAAGATGCATCATGCATTGAGTTGATTTCAGGATAATCTACATCGCTATCGGAACTTGCCGATTCAATATTGATTGGTACAAGAGGAGGTGACTGAGGTATTGGTTTGTTTGTATGCCCTATTGGTAGGATGACAAGTGATGCTTCCTTATTAGAATCCAAATTCAGTAGATTATTTATCTGAGAATCAACAAAACCAGAAATTAATCTTGATGAAATTTTATGTGCTGATGTAATTGATAATGTATTAGCAAGGATGGTGCCACAGTCCCAAAACGCATGACGATATTCTCTTGCTTGATATTTTATGGAATTTCTGGAAAAAACATCAGTAAAAATCAATGTAACTGGGGCTTGCTTGACAAACTCTTCATCTGCGGTTGCATTGACAAGGACTTGTCTGAAATCACCTTTTCGTAGGACGTTTAATTTTAGTTCCTTTGGGTCAAAATGATATACTCCGGCAGAAAGCCCTGGAATATCAGAACACACAACATAGATCTCTATGTGATATAACGCTCCAGTGCATGAAGCAGCCCTGAATTCAAATTCACCAATAGGAGGAGGAAATTTTATCTTTTTAGTAATTCCCACCGAGAAGTAAAGTATTCTTGTTAGTACATTTAGGTCAGGAATGATTTCTACTTTAGAATCATAAATAGTCGAAATTGCATCAAGGGCAGAAATTCCGATGGGCTCTTTGTCTAAAGACAGGCTGATTTTTTGAATATTCTTGTAAATCTTGTATGGTGTAGGTCTGAGCGAAGGATGGTATGTGTGAGATCTGCTAAGCAAGGTTCCATTTGGATGCTTGGTACCATTATGATAATGCCATGTATCTTCTACGTCATAATTTTTCATACGTCTGGTATGTCTGTGTTGGTTGTAAAAGTATCGTGAAATTAAAGCTGAAGATTATTACAGGTTTGGCAAATCAAAACTTACTGGCAGACCTTAATTTTTCACTGTTAAAGTAACAAAAAATGCATCTCTATGCAGTATTCTCAAGCATAGAGAGCAAGGGAAAAGAATCCCATTGGTATAGATGGTAGCTGAGTACTCCTGAACAGATCTTGTTATATTTATCATAAAATCTGTTTGCATCTTTTTCTGTAGCTTCAAAAATGGCCATGCCAGTTTTGTTATCGTTAAATGGTCCTGACCAGATAAATTTTCCAGCTGATTGCCATTCATCGATTAATTCAATTACCGACGGAGCGACCATCTGAAGGTCTATCTCTTTTGTGTCATCTTTGAGCGTGCTGACAAGAACCCACAACTTTTTTTCAGAAATTGTTTCAGTTATTTGTGACATGACACTAAATAGTATTTTTGCTATTTAAACACCAAAAACATTCCAGCTTCTGATTCTAATTCTATAGAATAAGAATTAGCTCACCCTACTGCAAAAAAACCGTGGGAGATTGTGCAATTTTTTAATATACTAAATTAAACCATACAACAACAATGAACATCTTACCTGATGGAATATTTGATAAATGTAAACAAGATCGATGTGTTAGAGGACCGTTGATCACTGACCAGCAAAAAGGAGAGACTGTGTGTGGAAGTTGCGGCCAGGTATTGATTGAAAGAATGGAAGATTCTGCCAATCCAGAATACCGCACAAATACACAAGAACAGTATTTGGATAGAACCAGAACTGGAGCTCCTACCTCACTTGCAATGCACGACCAAGGTTTAGCTACATCTATTGACTATGCCGATAGAGATGCATCTGGCAATTCCTTATCTGGTTACATGAAAGGGACCTTCAACCGTCTCAGAACGTGGGATTCGCGTAGCAAATCAAGGGGAACAGACAGGAATTTCAGGCAAGCATTCATGTTGCTTAATACAATCAAAGCCAAACTAATCATACCAGACTCGGTAGTTGAGGAAACGGCATACATCTATCGAAAGGCAGTAGCTAAACACATGACAAGAGGTAGAAGCATTACTTCAATAATTTTTGCATCATTGTATGCCGCATGCAGGGCTACTAATACGCCACGAACCTTGCATGATATTGCACTTGCTGCAAATATAAGAAAGGGAGAGCTTTCGCTTGCGTATAGAAAACTAGTCAACAGTTTGGATCTAAGATTGCAACCATACGATCCTATTGAATTTGTTACAAGGATTTGCAGCATCATAGAAGTAAGTGAAAAGACAAGAAGGGATGCGATAAATATCATATCAAAAGCCAAAGAAAAAGAGATAGATTATGGAAAGAACCCAATGTCGTTAGTTGCTGGAGCACTATATTTGGCTTCAATAATTAACATGGAAAAAAAGACTCAGGATGAAATTGCAACAGCCTGTGGTGTGACCAATGTTACAACAAGAAATGTTGGAACAATGTTACGGAAAAAATTGAAGCTTGGTTCTTGATAATGCAATTTTTCCATTGAATGTTGTCACGTAAAAATTATTCTTGTTTTGTCTTGACATCACCTGATTTTTGTTTTTGAGCTGCCTTTTTCGTACTTTCAAGATACGCTATTGTAGTTCCCAAGTTTCCAAATCCAAAAGAATTAAGCGATTCTGAAGGAACCATTACTATGGTACTGCCTTGAACTTTGATTGATTCGTACAACATGTTGGATTGTCTTAAAGCATAAGCAACAGGGTTTTCGGCATATACCTTTGAAGCTTCCTCAAATTTTTGCAACCAGCACTTCTGATTCACCGTATATTACTCGTGCGTTTTTCTCACGTTCTGCTTGAGCCTGCATCGACATTGCGGACTCTAGCTCTTGTGGGATTATTACCTGACGAATCTCGACACCAGTCACTTCGACGCCCCAGTTACTTGCTTCACTTTCTATTATGCTTCGTACATGAGAATTGATTTCCTCCCTTTTTGAGAGTATGTCTTGGAATATCGAAGAACCTATATTGTTACGTAGTGTAGTCTGAGAAACTTGTTGGATCATTTGGTTAAAGTTTTCGACATTTAATATTGCATCTTTAGCTCGCTGCTCAATTATTTTGTAACGAAGAATAGCATCAATGGTTACTGGGACATTATCTTTTGTAAGCATCCTTTCTGCTTTGAATTCACTTACTTTTTCTCTTATGTCAACTACTAAAATATTATCTGCAAAAGGCAACCTAGTCTGTATGCCAGGTCCAACTTGCCTGTTGTATTTTCCAAGACGAAGTATTATCGCCCTTTCATATTGGTTGATTATCATTAGAAACGATGAAACAATTACTGCAATTCCAATAGCTATTGCAAGATATGTTACTATCACGTTTTCAAAGAACATGCCAGTGCCGATACCAACGATTAGAATTAGTATTCCTATTATGACATGAGAACCAGATCCTTTCTGACTAACTAATTTGTATGCATAATCATATGGCGAGTATCCGCTAGGCAATTCTCTCTCTTGTACCCCTTTGCTCGAACATTTTAGAGCCCGATTCTTGATTCTGCATGCTTTATCTGTTTAATCCAAGTATAAAAAATCAATGAACCCGATTAACACAATTGCGAACATTACATAAGAAAGGAGTTAGCTGTGCCTACTCTGCTATAACCGTCTGAATCCGTGCAGAATTCATAATTAAAACAACTCACATAATAATATCATTATACAAAACACACCTGAAGAAATTTTCAACAAATGTAGAGTGGTCAGATGCACTCAAGGGCCCTTGATAACTGATGGTGTTTTAGGAGAAATAGTATGTGGAAGTTGCGGCCTTGTTTTGGTTGAAAAAGTAGAAGACTCGGCGCTAGAGTCTAGAATTCATGATGCGGAAGAATATCTGTCTAAAAGTAGGACTGGTAGTGGTTCAACATTAGCAATGCACGATATGGGTCTGACCACAGTAATTGGAACTGAAAACAAAGATGCATCAGGCAATTTTCTTTCTAGTGATATGAAGAATAGATTCAAACGGCTCAGACTATGGAACACTCGCAGTGAATCAAGATCAACAGATAGAAACTTGAAGACAGCCTTTGCCATTCTAAACACCATTAAAACAAAACTTGCTATTCCTGACATGGTAATAGAAAAAGCTGCATACATCTATCGAAAAGCTATAGTTAAGAAAATGACAAAAGGTAGAAGCATTAGCGGCTTGATACACGCATCGCTTTATGCAGCTTGTAGAGAAACAGACACACCACGAACGTTACAGGATATAGCGCATGCTGGAAATGTAAGTAAGAAAAATCTCGCCAAAAGTTATAGGAATCTAATCAAAATCTTGGATCTAAAGTTAAAACCATACGATCCATCTGAATTCATAACGAGAATATCAAGCGAAGTGGGTATAAGTGAAAAGACAAGAAGAGATGCGCTGAACATATTATCAAAGGCTGCAGAAAAGGAAATTTCTGTAGGGAAAAACCCAGTTGGTCTGGCAGCTGCGTCTCTTTACCTCTCATGTATAATGAATCATGAGGAAAAAAATCAAGATGACATTGCAAAGGCTTCTGGTGTTACTGCAGTCACAATAAGAAACAGGATTAGATCTCTTAGAAAAGATTTGAAAATAAAAATAGGATCCTAGAAAATCTCGATTACAAGGCAGGTCCAAAATACAATTTTTGTTTTCCATATTCCCTTGATACAAATAAACGAGAACATCTAGGGCATAACAGAAGCATGGATTCAGTAAGTTCTAATTTTATCTGACAATTCTCTTTTTTACAATATGGACATGTCAAGACTTTCATTAGTATACTTTAGATTTTCTATCTAATTAACAAATCATGCTTCAATTGAAAGGTGGCTCTAACAAACTTTAGACAAGATGGCAAGAGTGGATTAATTGTTAGTTTTGATTTTTTTTGACACCATACACCCTCCCACAAATTTCACATTGCCAATGATCTGAAACAACACGCCATCTGTGTTCATGTTTTTTCAAGAGGATCTTTCTTGTCGCATTGGGTGTTTCATGACATATTATACGTCGATTATCAATAAAAACAAAAACTTGGGTACAAACTGACTAAAATCTCACTACAAAAAAAAATGAAATTTTATTTGGCTATTAGATATACTCCGATTCCCATTCCAACCAGTATTCCCAGTGCAAAAAAGAACAGATCAAATGCTACCACTTTTCTGAATGATGCATGCACTATTCTGTCCTTTTTTGATTGATCATTTGGATTTGTACTAGACATGTTTTCTTCAAACTTATTAATGGTAATAAGAATGTAAAACTTTCTGTCAATTTATGATTTGTCAGCATTCTTATTCCAACATACATTCCAACTAAAATAGCACATGTCGATAGGGCTTGCAATATTGTTGTGTATCACCAGACGATAACAGTGACACAGGATTCCCTCAGTATTTTATTCTACAAGTGATTTCAACAAAATTATTAGTGACGATATGGTAATTATGAATTGTTTGCAAAGATACTTGTAGCAGTGGACGGCTCTGAATCTTCAAAAAGGGCCTTTGACAAGTCTGTCTTTTTAGCGCAAAAATGTAATTCGAAATTATATGTAGTTAATGTTGTACTTGATTGGGAGTATGGCGGAGATAGCGCTGCAACATTTGAACTAATCGATGAGCTAAGAGCAAGGGGGACAGAATTACTAGAGCAATGCAAAAAGCAAGCCCTACAAAGTAATGTGCAAGTCGAGACTGTGCTAGAGCAAGGAGATTATGCACACGAAATTATTGAAGTTGCAAAAAGAAAGAATTGTGAATTAATTATAATGGGAAGTCGAGGCATGAGCCCTATCAAAGAACTGATGCTTGGAAGTGTCTCTCTTAAGGTGATGCATCATGCCAGTTGCCCTGTCATGGTTGTAAGATAGCCAGTCTTGCCATTTTTTTCCCTAAGATCAGATTTTTATTTTACGACAACGTGGTATAACTGGATAGCGACCAAATAGGAAGAAACACAGATCCCCGGGAGAAAAAAGATCTGTGGGCAAACAATTAAAGGATTGCAAGTCTGGTTCCTGTGAGATTGCTATCCAGTTTTGATGACAGATTGTGTCAATTGTCTAGTGATTAGTTTTCCTCTCAGTTTAGTGCTTCATTCCTACTTTACACAAACCGATTCTACAATTATCGCAAACGTAATCATTCGCGGGATTCTCACAACCACAAGAGCAGGTACAAGTATAATCATTCATACGTGTATTACGTCAAAGTAGGATATAACGAATCTCTCCTGTAATCTCAATTAGATGTAAGAATTACAGAAAATTAAAGAGTTATTTTCTTACTAAATTACAGCAACGATCTCAACGACCCAATATATGGAACTTACAATTTCAATAAAGATGCATCATCTGCATGTGATGTTGTAGCATTTGATGCTGTTGAAGAGTGGTATCCAGGAGCGTTTCATCATCCAACAGTAAGTTATGTTACCTGCTAAACATTTTTCATTTTAGCTAATTGATTTACAATGTCTGTTGATGTAATTATTCCAACCACTTTACCATCATCGACCACAACAAGTTTTCGAATTTTTTTTGCAGACATCAGATCTGCTGCAACCAAAATCGACTCATTTGAGTTAATTGTTTGTAAAGGATACGATGCTACTTTGTGGACTGGTGTGTCTAAAGGATATTTATTTACGGCAATTTTTATTGCAAAATCTCTGTCAGTGATTATTCCTTTTGGGAGGTTATTCTCCTTCACTATTATGGCACCAAATCCTCCCTGTTCCATCATCTTTGCTACTTGGTAAATAGTTGTTGAAGGGTCTACAGATACTAGAACTCTTGTCATGATGTCATTCACTTTGGTATCTGATATGCCGCTGTTCAATGCCAATAGTGTGGTAGTAGGTTTGTATTAGTGTTTTTTGTTTCTCATTCATCTAATAATGAAATTAGTAGAAAAAAATTCAAGTCTTAACTCACATTCCTGCAAATTGTTTGTCAAGTAGTGAGTCAAGAAGGTTCAACATTTCTTGGGTGTGTCCTACATATAGGACAATTATGTTGCCTTGTGTGTAAAAGTGTGGAATATCAATCCAGCGGATAATACTCGTACCTATCTCTGTTCCATCTTCAGAAACTAGGAGTGCTGCATTTTGTGCCTCTGTTGCAGAAGAAAATTCATAGGCTTGAAGATTCTCTCCATTCACTGATAAAACTATAGTTGGAACAGAAAATGAAGAATCTTCCAGTATCTCTACTACTTCAGCAGTGATGCCTTTTTTTTCAAGGGCATCAATGAACGAGTCATAGTCATGTACTGGGGCTATTTGCATTGGGAGATCATCCAAGTCTGACTCTCTTTGAATAAACTGACTATTCATTTCATCCCAATCTCTATCAGTTATTGCTGATATGACTCTGCCTTCTGAAACGATCAGCTTAACTGTATGTGGAGTCAGTACCTGAGCTAACATTTGTCCTTCTCTGTTACCAAATCCTGCGTGTGCTGATGTGTATCTTGCTTCAATATTGTACTGTACTGGAAAAGATTCCATTACTGATACATATTCAACTTGAAGTGTATCTATCAACCCATCAAACGCAAATGTGGGAGATTCTAAGATGAATCTTCTAGCTTCCTGGATTGCTCTGTCTCTCTGTTCTTCAAACTCCTTTTCGCCTATTTTTCCTTGCACATTGTTTGCATCATTAGGACTTGCATTGAAACTTGCAAATGTTAATGCAAAGTACACACCAATTGCAATTGCTGCAATAACTCCTATTACAACAGGCAAAACAATTTTTTTCTGTCTTTGTTGTGTTGACATTTCTTGTCAAATTACAATTAATCTGTCAGATTATAACCTTTGATTAAATTTCAATTTAACCTAATTTTTTCTTAAAAATTAATAAAAAATCTTCAAAAAGATAAGAATTTTTATATAAGATAAAAGAGTGTAGACTATTCACAATATTTTCTAAGACATTATATTCATGATATGAAGAAATTTGTCTTATGATTGCAAAACTTGTGGCATCGATGAGCCTTACAATGATTCTAGTGTTTGGATTGCTTTTTGCTTTGCTTGCGGGTCTGGCATTTTATTTTGACGTTGGCATTTATGGAACGGTTGGCATGGCAGTTGTCTTGGGTCTTGTCCAGTGGGCAATAGGTCCACTCATAGTTCGCTGGAGTACGAACATGAGGCCACTAGACAAAGACGAATTTCCATGGATAGAACAAACTGTGCAAGATATTTGTTTTAAAAATAAAGTAATGGTGCCAAAAATAACAATTGCAAATTCGGGTATGCCAAATGCCTTTGTTTTTGGGAGGACAAGCAAGTCTGCCACACTTACTATAACACGCGGTCTGCTAAACACGCTACATCCTGATGAGGTAAAAGGAGTAATTGCGCATGAGATAGGACACATCAAACACAACGACATGGTTGTGATGACAATTGTTTCTGTGATTCCAACAATTGCATATTTTATTGCAATGTCTACAATGTTTAATAGGTCAAGAAATCAGGGAGGCGCCGCAGTCTTGGTAGGAATCGGAGCATTTGCTGTTTACTTTGTCACAAATCTTCTCATATTGTATTTTTCAAGGCTTCGAGAGTATTACGCAGACAATTTTGCAGGCCACCAAATAAGACCAACTCTTTTAGCAAATGGATTGGCAAAAATTACATATGGATTAAGCTTGCAAAAACAGGAAGCACACAGTTCGACACTACGATCGTTTTATGCAGTTGATCCTGTTGCATCAAGTTACGAGGTCTCTAAATTCGCTTCATTTTATGCAGACCAGAATATCTCAAAAGAAGAGGTAGAAAAAGCAATGGACTGGGAAAGAAAAAGCAGCTTTAGCAAATTTGGTGAAATTTTTAGAACACATCCTCTGACGTTTAAAAGAATTGAAAAACTCTACGATCTTGAACGCCAACAGTCCATGAAAAACTAATGAATCTAATCATAATTTGGAATAAATATGGAATAACGGTATTATAGTGAAACACACAATTGATATCACGACTCAAAATATCCAAAAAGCAACATTTGGGGCAGGTTGTTTCTGGGGAGTAGAAGAATCTTTCAGGAAGATACAAGGTGTCAAATCTACAATGGTAGGCTACACTGGAGGGCAATTCAAAGACCCAAAATACCATGATGTCTGCAGCGACAAGACTGGACACGCAGAAGCTGTTCAAGTAGAATTTGACCCAACCCAAGTTTCGTATGAAAAGTTACTGGATGTGTTTTGGAAAATCCATGATCCAACCACACTTTACAGGCAAGGACCTGACATCGGTTCGCAATATCGTTCTATGATTGCTTTTCATGATGCAGAACAGGAAACAATTGCCAAAAAATCAAAAGATGCGATGGAAAAATCTGGTAAGTTCAAAAATAAAATAGTAACAGAGATTGTACCCGCAACTGAATTTTACAAGGCTGAAGAATATCACCAAAAATACTATGTGAAAATAGGTGGCGGTAGCTGCTACATGCCTTCAATGGAGTAAGACAATGACAAAGGTCAACAAGACAGATGAAGAATGGAAAAAGCAGCTAACTCCTGAACAATTTCGTGTCACAAGAAACAAGGAAACAGAGATGCCATTTACTGGACAACACGTCAATTCAAAAGAAAAAGGAATGTTCAAGTGCATTTGCTGTGGGAATGTACTTTTCAAATCAGACGACAAGTTTGATTCAGGTACGGGATGGCCAAGCTTTACCAGACCTGCAAGTGAATCCAACGTTGCAGAACGTGACGACAGCAGTCATTTCATGCAAAGAATCGAGATCACATGCGACAAGTGTGGAGCCCATCTAGGTCATGTCTTTGATGATGGACCAGGACCAACAGGAATGAGATATTGCATCAATTCTTGTGCATTAAAGTTAGAGAAAGAATAGCGTTTTTTTGCCAAGACTGTTGTCCATCTGGATATGATCTGGAAAATGAGTTTAATACTATTTTTGCCCTAATCATATCATGAAAGAAAAACTTCTCTTGTTGTGCACATGCACTTACATTGAAATCATGACAGCTATTGGCGTGACAGGATATCTTTTATTTTTAAACAAACCCATGCTTGCAGTTATTTCTGCTGCGGTGTTCTTTCCTCTAATCTTGTTTCATTTTATCATGGATAAATCTGCAAAGAAAAGCATAGCTAAAAACTGCTCTAGATGCTAAAATAGGAATTAATTTTTACAAATCAACCGTTAACAATCTAACAAGAAATCACAGATGCGGAGTTTCCCACAATCCAATTACATTTCCTTCGGTATCTGTAACCCTTGCATAGAACCCAAAGATGCCAACTATCATCTTTGGCAAAATTACTTTACCTCCCCTACTTGGTATCTTCTTGAGATACTCGTCAATTGATGGAACCTGAATCACAATCACTGGCTGTTCGCTTGGTGTGCCGCGCTTTAACATGCCACCATTTATGGCGCCTGGCTCTTTTGGAACCATGTTTTGATCAGCTTCTACTGTCGTTACAAAATAATAGTCCATTCCAGGCACTTGTACTATCTTCCAACCAAAGATATCTTTGTAGAAATCTTGCGCACGTCCTACGTTATCTGCTGGAATCTCAAAATATATCACTTTGTCCATGGAACCACCCTGCCTACATAATATTTAACAATTATTCCAATTTTGGAAAAGATAATTTTTAAGGTACAAATCAGACATTTTTGGAAAAAAAAGAGACCAAATATTTTTGACACGTAAATTATTGACCTGTAATTTTATGTCCGTTCTAATTTGATTACACAAGATGTTTATTTTGGTCCAATATTTTATGGTATGAATTGGAAACCTCGAGATCAATAATCGTAATTTGTATTCTGATAATCTTTACTTTATCCTTTTTAATTAATGCCAATGAAGCATTTTCTTTGGAAGTGACGTTTCCAAGCAACTCATTCAGACTCGAGGCACCGCCTACATACTGCGGTATTAATGTCAATGATTCAAGCGTATCATCAACACAAAAAGAAAATTGGTTGAGTATGGCAAATGATGCAGTCAATGATTGGAAGGACGGTCTTCAATCTTCTGAAACTTTTAACAAAGATCTTTGGGAAATGGATTACACACAATTATCATCGGAAGAGGAGTATCAATCTTCGAATTGTGATATTCCTATTGTTTTCATGCCATATCCTGATGAGGCTGAATTTAAATTTGAAATAGCAGGATTATTCAAGTACCCTCCTAATGTAATTGAGATATTCTATCTTACACCGACTTTATGTCCTACTAGCAGCGGAAGTAAAGTCCAATGTTATGATGGGGATTCTTACAGATCAAACGAACAAATTTTTACAATTTTGCTTCATGAAATAGGACATACACTGAGTTTGGATCACTATATTTCAGATGATAATGAAGTAAACAAAAAATGGTTTACTACAGAATCGCCTCCATCTGTGATGATTCCCACACTTCATTTTAATCCAAGCCAACAAAAAATAACAAATAACGACATTGAAAAAGTACGTTCAATTTATGGAACGGATGGTTTTTATGCGTTCTCGCCAAAACCTGCCCCTCCACCATCAACACCATCCCCGATTCCACAGCCTGCCCCAAGGAAACCCGAAGTACTTCCAGTATTTCCATTTGATAGTATTGAGCTGAGTCATGATGTTGTACAAGTAGAACAATACAAGCAAGAAACTCTCAAAATCGTAGGCGATATTTCAGGAGGAATTTTTCTTAGAGGAATACCAGTATATCTTGTAGTCTTCAACCCTGATTCAACTACATATGTTTTGAAAATTACTCCCACAAGAGATGGACACTTTGAGACAATCATACTACTTGACTCCAATTCTCAAAAGGGTACATACCGTATAGAAGCATACTATTTGGAAAATCACGATAAAAACATGGATGTATCTTTTGATTTAATTGATAAGGGTGATGCATCAGGAACAACTCAACCTGGTTTTACCCCGAGATTGGATTCTGAAACTCAATCACAGACTGAGGTTAAATCACTAAAAATTCCAGACTGGATCCGAAAATATGCAAAATGGTATGCTGAGGGATTGATCGTAGAATCTGATTTTTCAAACAGTATAGAGTACATGATAAAGCAAGGAATAATAGATATACAAGAACTCAAACCGCAATCTTATACTGCTAAAAGAAATGTTCCAGAATGGGTTAAAAATAACGCAATGTGGTGGTCCCAAGGTCAGATATCAGATACTGATTTTGTAAAAGGAATTCAGTATTTGCTTGAACAGCAAATAATAAAGGTATAATTTTTATATAGTTGTATTTCTATTTCATTACTTACTTTTTGATATATCCTATGACTGTGTTATTTCTCAAAATGAAAAAAATAAAAACAAAATGTTCAAAATCTACAAATGGAAAGCACACCTGGAAGCCATTAAACATATTTCTTGAAAAGTGTTCATTATGTGGTATCGAGGAACAAGCTGTTTAATCACAAACCATAAAATTATATAAACAAAAAATAGAGAGATAGAATCTTAAAGTTCTATTCTGTCTTTTTCTACAAGAAAGAATCTCTTTGAATTTTTTGCACCCTTGTGTCAAACCAGCTTATCTTCAAAGCTACTTTTCTGCCCCCGATTTTATGAATTTGGATTTTATCTCCATTTTTTACTAGTTCTCTTAAATCCTGAACCATTTTTACTAGATATTTGTCATTTATTACCCGTGAATGATCTTTTATTACTGTATGGTAACTATATGGTATCATGGAAGACAAGAAGAAAATGAAAACTACCGAAGATGATTACAACAAGGCTTTGGCATCTGATGATCCTACCAAGATCACAACAGATGATTTAGAAAAATTTGCAAAAGAGGCAATGAAGAAATTCAAATCGCTATGAACGTAGAGTGGATTGTAACAGGGGTCTTTTTATTTGGAGGAATGACTGCAGCTGCGATTAGCTTGTATATCAAAAGAAGAAAAGAATCTCAGGCTGTCTCTGATTCGTTTACACAAATTCAACCAGATATGACTGATTTTAAAGAAGAGGATCAGAAAAAATAATCTAAAATAGTATCTCAAGTCACTGTAGGAAAATCATAAAGATTAATTGGACTGTAATGAAATCTTGATTTTTATTACAGTACAAAAAGAGTATAGTAATGACATTTTGTTCTTCTTGCGGAAATGAAATGCCGTTTGAAAGTAATTTTTGTCCAAAGTGTGGAAAACAGATAGGCGAAGGAAACGTTTCTCATGCTACCAAGACAAGAAGCAAATGGTGGTTTTTACTTCCAATATTCTTTCACATAATTGGCGGAGTCATTGCATATTTTGTAATTAGAGATGATGACCCAAAATTGGCCAAAAATTGTCTCTGGCTTGGTATAATAATCAGTATCATTGAAACCGCATTGACTATGGCATTTTGGATCCCACTCAGTACCATGCCACATATGGGTTGGGACAGTTTTATATCACAAGCCTAGGACCTTAAAAGGAAAAAGACCACTAGTAGAAGTGTAACCTGGTTTACTTACATCCAACAATACGGTATAGGTGCCAGGAATGTACCCTTCAATATTCCAAGAAAAACGAAATTCACCATAATAATTGCTTACCCCCTCAAAGTTTTTGATAGTATCACCATAAGAGTATGTGACCCTAGCTGAAACAAAAGCATCAGTTACAAGGTTTTTTCCATCTGTAACTTTAACAGTTATGAATTGTTTTCCACCAAGTTGAACCACATTTTTACCTTCTAATGTTATGCTTAGTTTTTTTGTAGACTCTAGCTCATTATTTACAGAATCAGAACTGGTCTGAATTATTCCATTGTTAATCAGATACTGTATTCCAGATACAAAGTCACTATCCGATATTTTGTTATCTGCCCACCAACCTGCATTATTTTTTATCCATAATGGAATTTGTTGTGATGATTGAGAAACTGACGATTTAGTTTCTGGCATGGTCATTATCCCAGTTTCTATAAGATACTGAATCCCTTTTACAAAGTCAGAATCTTCAATCTGTCCACTAGACCACCACTTGGCGTTATGTTTAATCCAAGATGGAATCGAATATGTTTCTGCATATGCACTAAAAAAAAGAACGCCAATGACTAGCCACGCCGTAGAAAGTAACATAATGAAAGATATCGATTTTTTCATCACCATGTTTTTTGCACTAGATACTAAAAAGTTAGTCTTTTAGAATGATGTCCTGTGCCATGCAAGATAGTCAATACAAGTTTGATTTTGATAAAACTTGTGAAATGTTAAAAAAGATAGATGTGACTTCAATGAAATAATTCTAGATTTTCCTCATAGATAATCTGCCATGGCAATCCCACCACGAGTAGAAACAATTGCGGCATGATGATATGTACAAAGGCGAGAAATCAACATCTTATGATCCCTAGTTGGAATTTCATTAAAATCATATTCACAAAGAACAGTCGAATTGAGATTTTCAAAAATGCTATGAGTCATGCGTTCTATTGCAATTTGGACTGACATTGCTACCTCTACTCCAATGTTGGGCATAATTCTGCCTACAATCCGGTATGGCGGTTTTTTGTCAGCAGTGGCTTGTTTTATGATATTTTCATAGCCAATCAGTATTCCTTTAGGATCTTTTTCTGGACTGGAGATTTGTTGTATGTGCAATAGGTTTTTTTGTACAAATTCTTTTACATCAATTCCGTTCTCATCCATCTCTTTTTTAATTATTTTAGGATCTCCATGTGTAAGATATATGCAATTTTCACCTTTCGTCAATCCATTATTTATAAAGTGAAACTGAATCATCTTTCCAAAAGACTGGTCGTCATAAACTAGCACCACGTGCTTTTTTGTATCCAACGAATCTACAAATTTCATTGGATCCATGAGTTTTTTTATACAATTCATCGTTCATTTATACTCTACTATTCAGTTCAACTATTCTTCTAAAATTTTTTTTTTATACGAAAATTTCAATAAGCTAGAATAGCAATTCAATAAATTACAATTGCCAAATATGGAACAAGATCGTCATTATATTCAAACAAAAAGATCTGCATCAATAATTTTACAATCGAGGTTGTTGTTGCATGATACAGTGAATTGCTCCCATTCCATAAATCAGATCAGTACAATCAATTCCTACCACTCTTCTACCTGGAAATTGGTTCTGGATAATTTTTAGTGCTGCACGATCATTTTTGTGTTTAAATGTAGGAACTAGAACCACCTTGTTTGCAACATAAAAGTTAAGATAGCTTGCAGGCAGTCTTGTTTTTTCACCTCTAACAGTACTGCGAATAGTAGAAGGCATTGGGACTTTGATTACTTTTAGTTTCTTTCCATCCTGATCAGTTGATTGTAATAAAATCTCATAGTTTTCTTTTAAGATAGCATGATTCTCGTCATTCACATCTTCTTCAAAAGCACACAAGACGGTTCTTGGATTGACAAACCGAGCCAGATTGTCAATATGTCCATCCGTATCATCTCCTGCAACACCGCCTTTTAGCCAGATTATATTGCTTGCACCAAAATAGTTTAGCAAAAATTTCTCAATTTCATCTTTTGAAAGATGCGGATTCCTGTTACCATTTAACAGACATTGTTCTGTAGTAAGAAGTATTCCCTTGCCATTTACATCAACAGAGCCACCTTCTAGAATAATACCTGGCCTAAAATTATTTAGCTGCAACCTGTCGCTTATGATATCAGGGATCTGCGTATCCCGCATAAGATCTTTGTATTTTTCACCCCACGCATTGAATATCCAATGTACAAAAGCAATTTGCTTTTTTTTCTTGTTTAAGACAAAGACAGGTCCATAGTCCCTAAACCAAACATCAGCATAATTCCATACATGGAATCTAATTTTGTGAAGATCAATACCTTTTTGCTTGAAAAGTTTTCTTACTCTTTCTTTCATCTTCAAGTCTGTAACAAAAAGATTGATGTTTTCATTTTTTGATAAAGCTAAAATCATTTTTAGATATACGCTTTCTACTTTTTTGATTCGATTTGGAAATGTCAGAGGATCATGTGGCCATGACATCCAAGTGCCATCATGTCTTTCCCATTCTGCTGGCATGAAATATCCCATGCTCTTTGGTGTCTCGCTTAAAACACGAGAACTGATTAAACCATAGGTTGCAGGAAGTCGATTCCTCAAAAATCCCCAACCTTCCTGTATTCTTTTGTTCTGGGAAATGTCAAGTGTTGCAACAACAACTTCTTCATTTTCTGTGCTTGCCCTTTTGATCATTCTTCCAAACGCGTCACATACAAACGAAGCCCCCCAGAATCTAATCTTGCCTTCAGTTCCGACTCTGTTTACTGAGGCAACATGTATCCCATTAGCAATAGCATGAGAGCGTTGAATGTTTTCCCAAGAATAGTGCCAGTCTTCATATGATAACGGATCACCTTCAAGATACCCAATCGCAGATGGATAAAAGATAAGGTCTGCTCCTTGCAAAGTCAGAGTTCGTGCTGCTTCAGGAAACCACTGGTCATAGCATATTAGCACTCCAAATGATAAATTGCCTGCCCGAAATACCTGATATCCAGAATCTCCTACATCAAAATAATTTTTTTCATAAAAAAATGGATCATGTGGAATATGCATTTTACGATAACTTCCCATGATGGTACCATCAGAGCCAATTACTACAGCTGTATTGTAATGTTTACCCAAAGAATCTACTTCAAATATTGGTGCTATGATTATCACATTCAATTCTTTTGCAAGGGAGGACAGAGTTGTTGTTGTTTCTCCTGGGATGGGCTCTGCTAACTTGGTAACATCTGTTTTTTCATCGGTTGGAAAATACATCGTTCTGTACAATTCCTGCAAACAAATGATTTGTGCACCGTTTTTAGCTGCCTCTCTTATTTTGCCAACTGTATTTTGCATGTTATTTTTTATATCTTCAGAAACACGTGTCTGAATCAGTCCTATGGTGACATTTTTATCAGTCATCAGGGCACCTTTGATTTAAGGTTCTTATTTACTTTAACTACGATTTTTCCAAATAGTTTATCCATGTCTACAACAAGAAAATGCATACCATGAAACGCACAAGCTCCTGGGGCAACAAGTTCATCTTATCTGCAATAATCCAAGGCGCAATAATTACAGGACTAACCATAGCTGTTGTTGGGGCCCAAATGATCTCCTCAAGTGTAAATATAATCCAGTTTCTTTCGCTTTCCTTTGACGGACCTGCCAAATGGTTCTTTTTAGGTTATGTCTTTTACATGATACTTGTTGTGGCTATAGCTACTACTGCAATTTTTTACAACCATCTTGAAATCAACATGGAAAAAAACATTCGCGGAGTACGGGCGGTTATGGCTTGGATTCATCTAATAGGAATGAATGTCGGTGGAGCTGCAACCACGATATCGATGATCCTTGCAGGATTGATGGGTTCTGGCGCACTTGATTTAATTTTGAGTGCAGGGAATACAGAACTACAACAAAATCCAGCTATAATGGACCAATTCATCCCACCAATTACAACATTTGCAGGAGTGCTAAGCATAGGAGTAATTGTTGGAGGAATATCATACGTATCGACTTATTTGCAAAAAAATGATATAATCAACGACAAAACCTAATGCAGACAAGAACGAATATTAAAATTTAGAATAGTTCGCTAAACTATAGGCCACTATATTGTCTACGTGGTTATTTCTTAAATACTGTTTAAAATCACTTTTTACTTATGATCAAAACAAATCTTCAAAGAATCGTTGTAATGAGCTTCATTGCATCAATTCTCTTGGTGCCTGCAGGTCAGGTCACAAAGACTTTTGCAGATGAACCAATAGCAGATACGGACAGCGTAAATGACATCAATCTACGGACAATCTTTCATTTCGGAGACGAAACTGAAACCATAAACACCTTCAAATTGTTTGATACCCTGTCAAGTGGCTTTGATCGCACAAAACCACTCGCTTTCAGACTAGATGGAGTGATAGGCTGGGATAGGCCATTGCTCTACAAAGCTATAGACACAACGTACATCCAAGGAAGGAACATAGGACAAGACGAATCTAAATTCAAAGTGGAAGTAATATTCCAACATGGAGAACAACCATTCAGGCAATTTACCTACAGTGACTGTCAAGTAAAAAACTACAATGTTTATACGGAATATGACAAAGAAGAAACCTTCAACGGAAAAACAGATTTTGTGTATCTTGACAGGATAGAATTTGACTGTAGAGGTCTTGACCTAGGTAACCCAACCTACCTCAAGATGTTGCAGGATCAAAGAGCAGAGAAAATCGCAGAAGCTATGAAAAATGTTAAACACACAAAAAACGGGAAAAAATAATTCCCTTTCCTTTCTTTATTTTATGTATAATTGTGTAGAGATAACCACCCATGTTTCGATATCAATCTCTCTCATATGATGAACAATATCAATAAATATGCGAAAATGATGGCAAAAGCGTGCGATCCCAAAGCATACTGTTTTCTGTCTTACTTTTAGCTGCGGCATTAATGACTCCAGCTGGATTTTCATTTGCACAGACAAACCAAACCAGCACTACAAACCAAACTAGTTCAATGAACGCGACAAGTACAATGACAAACCAGACCAGTACGGTATCAACAAATCAAACAAGCACGACATCAACTAATCAAACTAGCACAATGACAAACCAAACAAGTACAGTGACAAACCAGACCAGTACTGCTCCTGACACTCAGACTAGCACAGAAATCGAAAATCTAGGTCAAGAAGTATCAAGTTATGTTCAACAAGCAATGTCTACCTTTAAGATGCAAAGAGCAGAAACACTAGATGCAATCAAAGATTGTAGGGAAAAGGTTGTCAGTGCATCTCTTGCAGACAGGGATTCTATACGACAGGATTGTAGGGCAAAACTAAATGATATCCGTGAATCTTACAAGGAAATTAGAATGGCCTTCAGAGAGTTGTTTAAAGAAAACAGAGATGCTATGAAAATGGCAATAAATGATGCAAAGGTCAGAATGAAAGAAATGAAGGATGAAATGCATGAAGATGTTGCAGCAATGAGAGAAAAGATGAAAGAGATGAGTGATGCACTTAAAGAAAAGATGAAGCAGGAAAGAGAAGCCATGAAGGAAAAAAAGGAGTCTATGAAAGAAACCATGGGTGAGATGAAAGACAAGAAAAAAGAAGAGATGGACATCATGAAGCAAAAGATGGAAGAAGCTAGGGAAGAAATAAGGAAGAAAAAGGCTAGCGGCGGTTATTAATTATTATATAATTTTCAGTCTAAAACTAAGAATGATTCCATTTTGTTATATGTGTTAGACAATAAAAAATATTTTCTTAAACTGTTTTCTCTTTAAATAATAACAAATCCTTTCCGATTAATTCGTTAGAAATCCCTAAATGTTACATTAAACATATTTTGAACACGAAAATAATAGTACTAGTTCTCGCAATTGTAATTGGTTTTCTTTGGGGCCAAACTACATTGGGTACTGCTTTTGGCTTGTCTCAAACACACACTCCAGTTCCTGGAGTTCCATTTGAAGTTGGAGTTGGAAGTTATGCTCTGGTTCAAAATGGCGTCGAAATAAATGTACTAACCATAGAAGATTCTAGATGTCCTGCAGATGTACTCTGTGTCTGGCAAGGTGAAGCAAAAATTTCAATCAATGTAATAAAAGATTCGCAAGATCTTGGCAACTTTGTTCTATCAACCCTAGAAGAAAAATCAACACAAAGATTCAACAACTTTACAATAAAACTGGTTGAAGTGCAACCCTATCCATACAGCAATAAAGAGATCATGCTTTCAGATTATGTCATTACACTTGTAGTCTCGGATACGAATACTGCTGTCTCACCTTTAAAACAATACCTAGATGGGGTTCCAATTGACAAGATTGTATGCTCAGCTGACCTGCAACTAATTATGAAAAAAACTGATGGAAAACCAGCTTGTGTTAAACCTTACAGTGTAGCAAAATTAATTGAGAGGGGCTGGGCCGTACATGTGTTACCTGAATATGTCAAAGACGAACCAAAAAATTCTGACATTTTTGAGCTAGGAAAATATCAAATAACTACTGACACAATAAACTACAACAATTCAACAGGCTTTCTTGCAAGACCATCCGAGTCTGGAGAATTTCCTGGCGTGATATTAATACATGAATGGTGGGGTTTAAACGACAACATCAAAGACATGGCAAGAAATCTTGCTTCTCATGGATATACAGTCTTTGCAGCAGACTTGTATGCAGGTCAGGTAGCGACAACTCCTGATGGTGCAAGAAAGCTACTTACTACATTTGACGCTGAAAAAGGAATCTCAAATATCCAAGACGTAGCAGAACTTCTAAGAACAAAATATGAAATTGGAAGATTAGCTACAATAGGCTGGTGCTTTGGAGGTGCGCAATCACTTAACTATGCATTAAGTGGAAACGAGCTTGATGCTACTATAATTTACTACGGGCAACTAGTTACTGATCAAGACAGTCTTTCTTTGATTCACTGGCCGGTCTTGGGAATCTTTGGCGGGCAAGACCAGTCCATTCCAGTCGAAAATGTAAACGAGTTTGAATCTATATTAAATGATCTTGGCGTAGAAAATGAAATCCATATCTTTCCGGATGTGGGCCATGCCTTTGCAAATCCTTCTGGCGCAAACTATGCTCCAGAAGAGACAAAAGAAGCTTGGCAAAACACTTTGTTGTTTTTAGAGACTCATTTGAAAGAATAATCCTTGCGAGTTTTTCTTATTGCAAAGTATTCTGATCAGAAATCTCTAGTTTGTTTTCTTCAATCCGACTCTTCAATCTTTGTGGGTAACAGCTCATCCATGTTGTAAAACATATTTGTTAGAATAAGGCCAGTATGTAATATTGAAAAATTACTTGGTCACAAAAGGATTATTTGTTTAGTATGAAATTGTGGGTTATATCCATTTATCTTTGTAACTCGTTATTAGCGGTGTATTTTGTTTGGCGTCTCTATCTTATCAATTAACTGTGGAAGGTCATGCATATCTCTTACTATGTTGTTGAGCTGAACTTTCATAATGATTTTATTTTTCACCATCTGAATAAGAAAATTTTTGAATATTGATTGGTATCTTTTTACATGTTTTCCATATTCAATTGAAAAGCTTGTTGACACAAGCAAACCGTCATCGATTAATGACTTTACTTTTCTATAACCTGACGTATGTGAGATACTACACATTCTGAGTACTTCGTTTATTGTTCTTGGTGTATCGATAAAAGTGATGAGAAGCTCCCTTTTAACATCGTCTTCTATAGTGTGTAATGTCTTTATTGCGTAACCATGATCGGATATATCAAACCACTGACTATCCGCTTTTGGAAATTTCAAAGTGGTTTTCAATTGGAAATAAACGAGTTTTTAGAAAGATAAACTTCGCGATTAAAAGCTACTTTTCGCAAGATGTCATGGTTGTAAGATAAATGATATGATACTTTATTTTAATCCAAATATTTTTCCGCAAACCTCACATTGCCAGTGATCTGAAACAACATGCCATCTATGTTCATGTTTTTCCTTCCTATCTGGCTTCTTTTTATCTCCTATGACATACATTATACTGTATATCGATAACACAAATTTTATCCTATAAAAAAATTACGCAGCTTTTCTACTTTACAAATAATTTTTTCAAGACTGCTATCAATAATTCATTATAGACAGATCGTGTTTTCCAAACAAAAATTACTGATTTTAGTAGACACGTCTCTCTGTTAAGATATATGAAAAATAGAAAAATTTTGGATTTAATCCATAGTAAATTACTAATCCATTTATGGATTGTTGGTAAATTTGCTTCCTTTCTAAAACCAAGACTTGTGAATATTTGATTTGATCTTGTCTTTTAATTCAGGAGTAATGTCTTCTGGTTTCATGCTGTGATCTTTCATTGCATGTTCTGCGCATTGTGCCAAAATCGCTTCTTCTGTTTTGCCTTTTGCAACAAAACCACAGTCAAATCCTACTGAACTGCATTTGAATTTTAACATGGTTTGGTAATCTTGCAGTAGTATTTATGTTCTCAAGTTATTTTTTGACGCTACGATATAATGATATTAAAGTGTTGCATAGAAATTCTACGCGATACTTTTAATTCATTTTTGTAAGAAGCTACCAATGATATCAAAAAGAAAACAATTTGGTTTAGCTCTTGCAATAATTTGCATGTCTTCGTTTATGCCGCATTCGTTTGCCCAGCCAGCATATGATCACTTTTATGTAAAGGGAGTGGCAGATGAGAACGGTCCTTTTGCAAATCAGAGTATAAGAATTCTTGGTAACGAAGATAAAGTTACAATTATTCGTAATACCCCAAATAACATGATAATCGTAAGAATGATTGTATCTATTTCTGCACCTTGTTATGATGTAGTACCTACTATTTGCATAAGTGGTATTGTCTATGATACAAAAAATACAGACAGTCCTGATATAGGAGATGTCGTACGATTGAACATTGATCCAAGTGGAAAAAAGCAGACAATGTCTTTTCTCACAGGAGAACGTGCAGGCTCTAGTGTGTCAATCTATTCCAAGGAAAGAAGTCAACAGTTTGAATTCAAAAACACTCAAAAATTAATTTTCATTCCAGAGAAAAGAGACCCACTCACTTTAGTCAATAAATATGAAGATGACGGAATGATAAAAGCAATTCAAAAGGTACAAGAATTTGCAATTTCGCATCCAACTTTTGTCTTTGACGGAATGCCGCAAAGCCTTGATGTAAATCTAGTAAGCGTAATTCAATCGAAATTTCCAGTGTATATAGTGCAAGTAAGTTTTGACTCTGAGCATCCTGGTTATGGAAACAGAACTGGACAAGTATTAAAAGATGTAACAACTCATCATGACATGAAAGTTATGGTGTCAGATTTTGGTGTTGGGTCTGCCATTATTGATGGAATATGGGATGAATTCAATCAGAAATGGCAAAAATAAGTCCACAAATACGACACTGAATATTTTCATACATGACAAAGAGCATAAAATGTTCTGACGTGCCCAATCAGTCTACTCCCAGCCTCTGCGCAAACTGAGGAAGAACTCTTCAAAAAGATCGAAGCACATGCAAAAGAGCACGGATTTAATGAAATACCAGAAGAGCTTTTATCAAAAGTAAAGGCTGCAATAAAAGATCATTAATAATTCAATTTACACATAAAACAAATTCGAGTCAAAAATACATAGCTGGCTTACACAGCAGTTCATTAGAAAGACATATCCGATGTAACTATGCGCAACACATTGTGACAGTGATTGATTGTGCAGGCGATGAAGAAATTGCAAGTGATCTTGTAAAATACGCGATCAGTTTAGGCCATGATGCAAGACAAGACAATTCCTATGTGATAATAAATGAAAAAAATGTTAAAAATATTCTCAAATCATTTATCAAACATACTGGCAAATCTGATTATGACATGTTGCAGGCAGATTCGGAAACCATCGTCCTTGCAAAATTAACATCCATTAGAAATTTTGGTCTATCTACTTGTGAAATTTGTGGTTATGTGGCCACTGATGAGGAATTATTTGCACATCGACGTGCACATGGAATTCAGCTTTTCTAGAGTTAATTTTTTGTACTCTCTAAAAACAAACCAGGATGAGGAACTATCTTACAATATTCAATAAGAGGCAGTGATTTTAGATTCCGGTATTGAGTTTCGGTTAACCACTCGTTGAGTTCTTTTACAGCATTTTTAAATTGAAATTGGACTAGCATTTTCTTCGCTAAATTTCCATTACTTTCCACAATATCAACAGTAACCATGTTGATGCTATCTGATATTTTTGTAATATGATAAAAGGATTCCTACATTTCCCAAATTTAGGAAATGATTTCCTTGAAGGAATTGTATTATGGTGCGTTATTTTGTGAAAATCTTGTATTAAATTAACTGTGCAACCTTAGTTTAATTTTGATTCACAAATTTCTAAAATTAAATACTAACAACCATATAATAGAAAACAAGTTTTCTAACCTATTTTCTTATTCTGTTCTCGATAAAGAGTAAGGCGATAAAAGATCAGAATGCCTGTCATCTCAAGTGTTTCAACTAGTGCTACAGTGTAAAAATGTAATAACCATCCATCATACATTTCATTTAGTATTGCTAAAAGCGCAGATATCTGAGGAAACGCAAAAAATATTGCAAGGACAAAGCCTGCTGAGCCAGCAACCCAGTCCTGAACTGTCATTTTCTTTGACTCTGCAAGCATTTTTTGTGGATTATCGATGCCTTCTAGCTTTTGCAATAACTGTGTTTTTATATCTAAATAAGTCGAGTTTCCAAGCTCAATTGCAACAATCGTTCCCCCAAGCAATAACAACATCAACGTGGCTTGTCCATATGTCAATATCTTCCTCTTACCACGTTGGACTTTGCGCATCTGATTCTCAAACATTTGACCAAATCTTCCAAGCTTGTTCTTTTTGACAAGCACTACCATGAGAACCGATATGGCGGAGACTAAACCAAAAGAACCAAACCAATGTGTAGAAACATAGGTGTAAAATAACAATCTAACAGGAAGTAAAAGTCCTGTCATGACAGCAAAGACTATCAGTGTCTCAACTATTTCCTGCTTGCGACTAGCCTTGGTTTTTGTTTGGTCAAACATATCTAAGTATGTGTTTGGCTCTTAGAGATTTAATGAATTGTATGTTTTTTTGAATTAATATGGTCATAATTATATTAGATATGAAATCAATCCACCATTTTGTTAGTGTGATTCTGTTTTCTTGTAATAACACCTGACTTTAATCGCATAACAACAAATGCTGGAAATACAAAATACATTCCAATATTAAGTAAAATCACACCAGCCCCATAACCAATCATTTCCATTTCGGAATCAATGTTTAGGTAGCTAAGAATCGAGAGTGTTGTAATCAGCGGTGTAATTGTTGTTTTTACAATTTCTTTAAAGGTGGCATTTTGCCTTTCCCACTCTGCCACTGTAGGACTAAAAGTGTAATAGAATTGGTTAAATGCAGCCATAAACGTGGTGCCAGATCTAGTCTGTAATAGCATGTTGTCCCTTGTTTCTCTTAGCATCTGAACTTGGGGAGCTAGCTCTGATCCAAATGACGCAGTAGCTATAAGACATCCTGAATATTTTGCGGCTTCAGTTGACGAATCTTGGACTTTGTTAACCATAGATGTAGCAGTGTCTTCTGAACCTTGTACTGTACTTTGCATTTGTTGCTGCATGGAATCCATTCCTAAGTCTTGAGCAAATGCCGATGATGGAATAAAATTAACTCCAGATATTGCTGTAAGCATAGCTATGACAAATATGGCACCTTTCCTCATGGTTAGAATGAGTGTAATCTTTGGGATAAACAAGATCATGTATTTTATCATATTAACATCATTAGGTTCTATGTGATTTTAGTACCTATCAATCAATTTCATCATTACAATTTATCTGCCCATCAAAAATAACTGATAATTTCTGCGCATATTTTTTTTATATAATTGTGATTTCATTGGTACCAATAGATAGGAATGTGGATTCCTGACTAGTGCCTCACAACCGTCTATTGAATACAAAACTGTAGAATCATTTAGAATAATCTTTTCCAAAAATTGGAAATTAGAAAGAAAAATTTACCCAAAGCTCATGTGCGTTGAAATGACAAGGTTGACTTAAATGTAGCAAACAAATTACCAAATTAATAAACTAGTGATAAAATGTCAGATGATAACCAAAACAAATCAAATCCAGAAGAGATATCTGAGCCAGAAAAAAGATCTGGGCCAGAAGAAATATCTGAGCCTGGAAAAAGATCTGGTCAAGAACGTATCACTGTAAAAAAATCAACTTACAATAAGCTGATTATTGGAATAGTATCATCACTAATTGTTGTAGCTTTCTTTACTGGTTACACTCTTGGCAGTCAAACCGTACAGCCACTTGTAATACAACAAAGTCCACAGCCCAGTAACGCCACACCGCAGCCAACTCAGACACAGCCAACAGAAGAGGCAAGAATTTTCGTTTCATTATCTGATGATCCAGTAAAGGGAAATCCAAATGCTCCGGTAACAATTGTAGAGTTTTCTGATTTCCAATGTCCCTTCTGTGCTAGGTTCTTTGCTCAAACCCTGCCGCAAATACAACAAGATTATATCGATTCAGGCAAAGTAAAACTAGTCTTTAGAGATTTTCCATTAGAAAGCATTCATGCAAATGCAAGAGCTGCATCAATTGCCGCAGAATGTGCAGATGATCAGGACATGTTCTGGCAGTATCATGACAAATTATTTGAGGGTCAAACTCAATGGGCACCTCTTAGTGCAACTGATGCAGCAAATACATTCAAACAATATGCAACTGAATTAGGATTAAACTCTGAGAATTTCGGCTCTTGTTTTAACTCTCCAAAATATTTGGATGAGATAAACGAAGATTTTCAGAATGGGGCAAATTATGGAGTCACAGGAACCCCCGCATTTTTCATAGGAAATGACAAGGATGGATACGTAATACTGATAGGAGCTAAACCATATTCCGCATTCCAACAAGTCATTGATAATGAACTATCATAAGATCATTGTTAATTACCACATATCACACATCTACAATTTTGAAATATTATAGTTGCAGTTTTAATAATAACCGCCAGGTTGTTTTTCACTTGCTGTTGGAGGTGGATTTACTTTCATTATTCCCTCGCCTTCAAATGTTCTTCCTTCTCTTGATTTAGAAGCTGACAAGGATGGATTCTTGTATATCATACCGCCAAAGTGGGATGTAAATGAAAATGGAGTAATTGGGTATGGGCGTTTCCTAAAAGAGTAGGAAATCAATAAAAGAATTTAGCTACTCATGATATATTTAAAAATAAAAAAGAATTTTTCTAGATGGCAGAAACGCCCTTTTGTTTGCTTCCTATGTCAAATGCATCATCTACGGTTGTTACAAATATCTTGCCATCGCCTTTACTACCTGTTGAGGTAGCTTCAAGGACTGCATTAACAACAGCATTTGCCTTTGAATCATCAACTATGGTCATGACAGATTCTATTGAATTGTATTCTGCCACATATCTTGCGGTTCCTCTTCCGCCGCCCACTGATGGCCTGTCTCCTTTTCCCTGTCCTTTACCGGAGACAACCAAAAATCCTCCTGCGCCTGATTTTTTGATTGCATCCCTAACCTCTCTTAATTTGTCACCAGGTATTAAAATGTCAATTCTTTTCATTATGAAATTAATCGGATATAATGTATAAAAACATGATCTGATTGAGTACATGAATCTGGTTTAATTTGCTTAGGAACTCTTCAACTGATTTTTCAAAGCAAACTTTATCCTTTTACATATTACATGATATGATACGGATTACAAGTCGCTGCACCAAAACATCATGAGAATAGATCCTAAAGTTAGATTTGCTACAATATTTGATGTTAATGGTATCATATTATACAGTGCTCATCGTGATGGTATAACTAACCTTCTTTCTCCTGAAGAAAATCAAAAGGCACTTGATCAAGCTATCAATGCATGGAAATCTAGAAACGAATATGCAAACAAGATTGGCAAAGGCAAATACGTTTTGGCAGTTTATGAAAAAATAAAACGAATTACCATGCCACTAGATGACGAACATTTTCTTTACATTACTACCGAAGCAAATGCAGACCATGAAAAAATAATTGAAAAGGCCCTAAAACTAAAACAAGATGCATTGCATGCCCCTGAAGGAATGCCATGATCTACAAGATGACGAATAGATATTTTGGAATTACTTTTTAATTAACTCTAAAATCTTAAAGGGGATCTTATTTAGATCAATTTGTCTTTCCGTAGTTACAAAAAGCACATTTGGATCCATTGGAAAGCTCATGAGAATTATCTTGCCTCGATAGGAAAGTGAAAATTCAACTGGACCAAACTCCGCATCAAATTCATGACGCATTCTCACTCTTAGTGAAAGCTCCATGAACAACATCTCATCTTTTTTGGAATCTTCAAGAGATGTGAAGCCTTTTCTCATTCCGCCTGCCACAAGTTTTCCTTTGTTGTTTATTGCTCTGACAGACCGTATCTTATCGTCTAATTCGAAAACTTTTTCACATAATGTATCAAAATCAAAATTATTCAGATTATCTTGCACTATATTGATGAATATTGTTCTACCAGATTAACTTGTAGATCAAACTAAGTTCAAAAGGCTTATCATCTAAGAGTGGCATGATATGTCATGTCAAAGAAAAAACCTGAAGGCTGGGAAACACTCTGGCAAGAATATCTTGAATCACTTAACAAATGGAAACACGTCTATGAAATGTGGACAAAAGCTGGAAATGAAGCCATGGTAAAGTACGGCGAGATTTGGCAAAAAACACTTGGAGCAAATCCTGAATTGTTAAAAAAAATCACTGAAACTTGGCAAGAAGCTTGGAAGCAAGCAGGTGTTGAACCAATCAAACAGCTTGGCGCAATGTGGGAAACCATGGTAAAGATGTCAGGAATGGAATCAATGGTAAAATTCAACGAAGACTGGATGAAAATGTGGCAAAGCTCTGGCATGGAACCATTCAAGGCATATTCAGAAACGCTAAAAAAATATACAGAAACTTGGGAAAGTATGTGGAAAAAATAATCTCATCATCAAACCTCAAAAGAAAGAGTGACTTAAGTAATCTAATACCATAAGAAAAACATGCAGATTAATAGAGAAATTGATGAATCTGTGATATCGCTATTAACTGGGAAGAACTTTGCTTTTGTAGCTACTTTGATGAAAGATGGCTCACCACAGATTACTCCAACATGGATTGATTTTGATGGGAAGACAATTCTGATAAATACTGCCGAAGGAAGGATAAAACAAAAAAATTTATCAAGAGATCCACGTGTTGCCATTTCAATAGTTGATCATAACAACCCCTACAACATGGTGACCATGAGAGGAAAGGTAATGGAACAAACACCAGAAGGTGCAGATGAACACATTGACAAGCTAACAAAAAGATATCTGGGTTTTGACAAATATCCGTATCGTTCACCAACTGAAAAGAGAATCATTATCAAAATTGCGCCAGAAAATGTGTTTCACATGCAACCCTGAATTTTAGATAGAAAATGGAAAAACAAAAAAAGTATTTCCAGATTGGGATAATCCCTACAAGACAACTAACGTAAGAACTGTCTATTCAAGGAACACTTGACACATGCCAAAGGCATTATTTGCTGAATGAAAAAGTAACTGAACCTATAATCTCATATTCATTTTTTGAATTTCTCTAATTATGATATCATGATCAGCCTCAGGCTCGGTAGACAAAATTAGCAGACCATCATCCAAAAAGACTGTAATCAACTTGACTTTATCTTTTGACGTTATCATCCAATTGGTATTTCCAAGTGCCCCATCAAACATTCTTTCCATGTTTGCTTTTACTGAGATCTGATAATGTGTGAGATTGGCAAGTTCGTCATTAAGTAGGGGTTTTGAATCATTGCGCCTTACAAATGACAATAATTTCCTATCCTTTATTCGTCCTACAAATCGTATATTTTCATCCAGTTCTAGAACTTTGGAACATGTTGTTTTTACTGAATTTATGATATCCTGACTCAATTATATCACTGAATCTGTACTCAAACCAATTTTTGTTTAATTAAAGTGTTTTCTAATGTTAAAATAGATCGCATTAGCTGAAAATCCAAGTTTTTTCATAATATATGCTGACATGAATTGTATTAAAATAAATAAAAAAAGGAGAAAATCTTAGTTTTTAGTCCAAGTGGACAGCCATGAGTTAAAGATATTGTGGTTTAACTCAGTAAATGCAGTTGCATTCTCGTTTATTGTCCTAAGATTTTGTTTTGTTGCATCAAGTGCAGTCTGTACAATTTTGTTTTGTACATCAAATGCTTTGATGATTTCATCTGTTGAATCCTGTACGACTTTAGTGATTGGCTCTGTTGTGTTTGTGTTTATACCCATCTTGTTGGCATATTGCTGTTGGATGGCCAATGCAGAGTTGACAAAATTCGTCCATGTTCCAAAGTATTCTTGCTGTAGGTTAGAAAATGATTGAAGATATTGCGGAGTTACTTTTTCCACATGACCTTTGATCTTTTCAAAGCTACCCCTGCAGACATCAAAAATGTCCTTAGAATTTGGGCTTGTTGGTTTGCTCATGGATTCCTTTTACTGGTCTGGTTATATATAGCTATTGGTAATAGTTACCAGCCATTGGTTTCTAATGTCAAAACTTATATCTGCAAGATACACAGATAAAATGTTGAAAATTCAAACTATCAATCCTGCAACCGAACAAATCATTGGTGAATACGAAGCAATTTCAGAACAGCAAGTAAACGAAGAAGTAAACCATTCTAGGATGATCTATGAAAAGATCTGGAAAAAAATTGACATTTCAGAGCGTGCTAAACTTTTACGAAATCTATCAAGTATGCTTTTACAAAGAAAGATGGAATATGCTACTATAATTACAAACGAGATGGGAAAACCAATTTCAGAATCACTCAAAGAAGTAGAAAAATGCAGTTGGGTTTGTAATTATTATGCAGATAACGGTAAAAAATTCCTAGAACGTGAAAGAATACAAACTGATGCTAAAGACAGCTATGTACAATTTGATCCTCTAGGTGTTATAGGATGCATAATGCCATGGAACTTTCCATTTTGGCAAGTCCTTAGATTTTGTATCCCTGCTTTGCTTGCAGGAAATACTGTAGTGCTAAAACATTCTAGTGTTTGTATTGAAGCTGGAAATGCAATTCAACAAGCATTAGAAGACATTGGGTTTCCAAAAGGTGTGTTCAGACATATCACAGGAAATTATCTTGCAGGAGAAGCATTAGCAAAAGCAAATGTAGATGCTGTATCCATTACTGGTAGTACAAAAGCTGGAATTAGAGTGGCAGAACTTGCAAGCAAAAACTTGCACAAATTTATTTTAGAACTGGGCGGAAGTGATCCGTTTATTGTATTAAAAGATGCAGATATTGATATGGCAGCTAAAGTAGGAGTATCATCGAGATTTCTTAATAATGGTCAGAGCTGTATTGCTGCAAAAAGATTCATTGTTGAACAAAGCGTTGTTGAAGAGTTTACAAAAAAATACATAGAAAATGTACAAGCGCAAGTAATAGGAGACCCACTAGACTTAAAAACTACAATAGGTCCTCTTGTGCGAGACGATTCACGCAACGTAATTATAAATCAAATAGGAAAGTCCGTCCTTAAAGGCGCTCATGTTTTGATAGGTGGAGATGTGCCAAAAAGAACAGGATTCTACTTTAACCCGACAGTGTTGTCCAACGTAAAACCAGACATGGCTATTTCAAGAGAGGAGGTATTTGGTCCAGTTGCACCAATACTATCCGCAAAAGATCATGTTGAAGCTATAAGATTTGCAAATGATACCGAGTTTGGTCTTGGTGCTAGTATATGGTCAGAAAGTTTTGCAAGAGAAAATAACCTTGCAAAAGACATCGAGGCTGGAATGGTATTTGTAAATTCGATGGTAATATCAGATCCAAGAATGCCTTTTGGTGGAATCAAAAACTCTGGAATTGGAAGAGAGTTATCAAATTATGGTCTAAAAGAATTTGTTAACATAAAATCAGTAATTATAAACTAAACAATATAAAATTAAAAAATTGGTACAAGACGTTAAAGTGCCATAGGACCTTTTTGCTTACTGCCTATGTCTATCACATCATCTATTGTTGAAACAAAGATCTTACCGTCTCCCTTAGAACCCGTTCCAGCAGCATTAACTATTGCATCTATGACTGCATCAGCTTTAGACTCATCAATTACGGTGACAATCGAGTCTACCTCATTGTATTCAGCAACATGCCTTCTTGTTCCGCGTGAACTCTCAACCATTGGCCTTTCTCCCTTGCCTTGACCCCTTCCAGAAAATATCGTCAGACCTTTTGCACCAGCTTTTTTTATTGCATCAACAACTAAACTTGTCTTGTCAATCTGCACAAATGCTTCAATTCTTTTCATTACATCTTGGAATTTTAATTAAGATATAAGTAAAACGGTAAATTATCATCATCGGTAATGATTTTGTGAGTTCGCGGACAAAATATTATAATTACTTAAAAGGTTGAATTATAATGTATAATCATGAGTGATTCTGAGCATGATTCTCAAATTGAAAAAATTGCATTACTAATTGTTAATGATAAAACTTCACTTGATGAGCAAAGTCCAACGAAACTACAAAGATATTATGATTTTGTAAAAACCAACTTTAAGATTACAGGCGAGTCAGCAGAACTACTAATAAATGAAGCTTTTTTGTATTTGAAATTACAAAATACTGATTCCATTGATCTTTTGCAAAACGGTGATAAATTTGGTGCCGGATTTAGTTAAAAACTGAAACTAGATTAAATCTTAATTGTTATTTATATCGATGAAATCTTTAGCACTTCTGATTGGATTTCTTCTAGTAATGACGGGAGTTCATAACGCTCAGAGCGAAACTATTCTGATATCGCCATGGATAAAAGACACAGCTAGATTGTGGTCAGAACAAAAAATTGACGATACTAGATTTGTTCAATCAATTCAATATTTGATCAAGAGTAAAGTAATACAAATTCCATTGGCAGAATCTTCAGAACATGTGTATTTCTTACCAAAATATGGTCAGACATCGTTTGTTACAATATCTGGAATAACAGGTGACTTGAAAAAAACCAATAATGTCTTTTTAATAATAATCAGACCAGATGGAAAACCTATCGAGTCAAAAGCTGCCGTTCTTGAGAGTGGCGTCTATAGAACTACGTTAATTTTAGATCATGATTTTCCAAGAGGTGTATACAAAGTTACTGGAACATACAACGGTGTTGCAATTCCAATATCGTATTTTTATGTAAAAGAAAGCACTTTGACAAAAATTCCTTTCTGGATTAAAAACAACGCAAAGTGGTGGGCTGATGACAAAATATCTGATACTGATTTTGTGTTAGGACTACAATACTTGATTAGCAAAAAAATACTTCAAATTGAATACGATTCAGAAACAGCAGATTCACAAAGACTCTATGTCGATGTTGAAGGAAAATCCCAAGTTAGACGTGGCACGACGCAAGATGTAATAATTACTGTTACTGATGGGCAAGAACTAATCCGTGACGTTATTGTATTAGTGCAAGTAGAAGATTACGGGGAAAATATTCTCGAAGACTTCAAAGGAAACACAGATTCAAATGGTAATTACGTCTTTTCATGGGAGATTGACAAAAACGCAGAAGCAGAAACTCTATTGGTCTTTGTAGATGTAACAGATGGATTTTCTTCGGCAAGTTCAGTGTTTTCATTTGAAGTTACATGTCATTGTGGGGAACAAGACTGCGAATGTAGATGAATTAGGCTCTTAATTTCCTACAAATCAAGGCATATGGTTTATACTTGATAGAATATAAAAAACATTGATTAGAATTGCAAAGTCAAGCACTAAGACTTGTTTTTTCAAATAAACTGTATATCTTTCTGTCCGTTGCAATATTTGTGGGATTATTAGTAATACTTTCTATTATTTCTGAATATGTCTTCCTTCAACCAATTGCCACTTTTTATGTTCCAAATGAAGACATTGTAGGTTTTGTACTGGTTGTAATAGTCTCTGCATTGTCTGGGATAGTAGTTAGCATGAGCATTTTCAGAGTTAAAATATTACATGCAAAACAGCTAAAGAGTAGCTTTGCAGGACCAATAATTGGTGCAAGTGCAGGTGTATGCAGCTGTGGCCCTACTGGTTTTGCAATCATTTCCACATTTGGCACAATTGGAAGTACAGCAACTGCATTTTTGAACAATTATGAAATTCCGCTCAGATTAGTTGGCATTGGAATTTTGGCATACACATATTTTGTCACATCAAAAGGAATAACTGCACAGTGTAAAATTCAAAAATAGTTCTAATGATCATATGCATTTTTGATTAAATATTTTAACTATACGCAGAAATACTACTGAGAAATCAAAAAGAAATCAAAAGACAAAAACCATGAAGAAGATGAAGATTAATCTTTTTTATACTATTTTCTAGAGTATTTTCCAATCAGAGTTGTTTGTTCTACAATTTTTGCCAGTCATTTCTCTTTCAAGATCTTTTTTTGTTGACCCATCTTCTAAATCAAGCATAAAGTTTAACGCATAAAGTTTGAAAAAGTATCTGTGAACTCCTGACGGAGGACATGGACCGCCATAACCAATGTCTCCAAAGCTTGTCCTTCCTTGTGGAAATTGTATCTCTTCGCCTTTTAGAAATTCTGTTTTATCTGGCGGTATGTTCCAGATAACCCAATGAGTAAATGTTCCTCCCGGTGCATCTGGATCATCCATGACAAGTGCCAAACTTTTTGCTTTGCTTGGTACTCCTGAAATTGAAAGTGGTGGTGAGATGTCTTGTACATCGCAAGTGTATTCAGCTGGAATCATTGTGTTATTTTCAAAAGCAGCGCTTGATAGTTTCATTGCAACATCAACGCGTAATTTGATCACACTTGATTTAATAAGATGTTGTATGCCTGAGACAAAATCCATATCAGATATTTTGCCATCTGCCCACCATCCGGCGTTATTTTTAACCCATGATGGGATTTTCTCAGATGATTCTGAGTCTTGCGTCGTTGCTGGAATTTTCATTATTCCTTGATTAATAAGATATTGTATTCCCTGAGAGAAATCAGAATCTTCAATCTTGTTTTCTGACCACCATTTGGCATTGTTTCTAATCCAATTTGGAATTGTTGTTTCTTGCGCTGATACTGAATTAGGAATAGTGCCTAGTATAATCAACAAAACTACTGCAAGACGTGCTTGCATGATTTGATTATGTGATGGTACAAAATAAAGATCACTGAATAATTTAAAATTAAGAGTATTTTAGATAAAACATATGCGCTATTCCAAAATAATTATTGCAGCAATAATCGCTGTAGGAGTTGGCGTTATCTTGATCTACACTCAACGACCATTTGATACAAACTATGATTATATCAGCAATCCGAAAAGCGAGGCCAGTGTTATGATTCTAAAAGGTGCTTCAAGTGCTGATTGCGAAAAATGTTATCTACCTTCTGTCATCAAAGTTGTTTTGGGCATAAACAATACGGTCATATGGAAAAATCTTGATTATGCTCCAAGTAGTGTAGTTAGCGATAAGAGGTTTTTTGATTCTGGTCCTATTTTACCAAACCAGACATGGAGTTTTGTCTTTCAAAAAGTGGGTTCATTTCCATATCATAGTGAACCACATCCATGGATGAAAGGCGAGGTAATAGTAACGAAAATGGAATATGCTCAATGACTAAAACATGGTTACCAAAACACTGGAGAACTATCGCATTAATTGTGGGGTTTTGGATTGGATTGTACTTGTTTTTTGCTGGACTTCCATTATTCTAAATCATATTTGTTTTATGGAGTTGGTTTGCTGTGGCTGGAAAAGAACTCTTGACAGATGTTCTCATCATAGATTTGTTTTAACTTTAAATTTGCTTGAGGATCTGTAATTAACATAGCAGTTGGTTTGAGATCAGGGTTTATCGATGACTCTTTCATCAGTACCGGAATCAGGACTTGGTTGAATTCGTCAGGAACATTTTGAGCAAACACTTTTCTTTTTTCTGGATCTGCCAGTATTTCTTTCCATTCTTTAAATTCATCAGGATACTCCTCAAGAAGGGATGTTGTGTTAAATCTAGGTATTGCTTCCCCATTTGGATACCTTGATGTAGTAATTGCAAAAAGCATCTCACATTGTGTGTTGATTTTGTATATCTGGCTAGCTGGTGGCTCTGAAATGTCTATACTCTCAATGATTTTTTGGCTTGACATATCAGATGATTCATTTTTTATGAGAGACGAATTTGCTACCACTACTATAACAATTATCGCTGCTGCAACCCCGACAATTATCGGCAAGTATTTTTTTGGTATTATTAAGAACGCCTCATTTTCTTCATTTGTCCTTGTAAAAAATGTTATTATAATGAACCCTTGTACAAGATCAAATATTCATCGGGGTTTTTTCTTTCCTTTTTTGCTTTTAGTGCTTCTTGATACAGATCAAAATGTTCTATGAAATACAACTTTTTCCCAGGTACTTCAAAGGGGTCTATACCAACCAGATTAAATCCTGACTCAGGAGTAAGTGCAAGTTTCTCTTGTTCTGTTATTTCAGAACTCATTACAAACATTTCAGACAAGTCATAATTATTTACTATCGATTTAGATCTACCATTTTGTATCTAATACTAACAGTTTTTATGTGACTAAAAATGATCAAAAGTCATGTCAGAAGACAGACAAATGCACCCTGCCACTTGTGCAGATTGTAAAAAAGAAACACAGGTTCCTTTTAAACCAACAGAAGGACGCCCAGTATACTGTCGTGAGTGTCTGCCAAAACACCGCGGCGAACGAAGATTTTAAGCTGAAACACGTTTAAAATTATTTTTTCATTCAATCACGATTATAGAATAAATTCGAAACAATAAAATCAATAAAGATAAACATTGTATCCTACAAGCAAAAAACAGGATTTAGAACAAAATGAAAGATATTAATGAGATTATGCCAAAGGTCCAAAACATGAGATGGGGTGCATTATTGAATAAATTCCCTACAAATGAAAAAGTAAAATTCATGAATAAGATATTTCCTCACAACGGAAAATGGCATACTGTCTTTGAAGAAGATGAACAGGTCTTTGTTGATGGGGTAAGGATCTGGAAAAAAGACCCCAAAGCGTGGGCATGATTTGAAGCTATGATCCCTTTAATCAAAAACATCTTTTATATAAAAATTTTATATCATCATACCTTGTAGTATATTGTATGTTAGTGGTACACGATAGTTTTGTTCTAAAATTGCAAAAGCATTTGGCTTCGATGGGAATGGATGCTGAACTTTTAGAACCAGGTACTATGGACTTTGAATATGATTATCCAAGAATCCAGCTTACGGGACCAACTGAAGGAATTGCAAGTATGGGTGCAATGCGAGTAAAGGATGGACACGTCACATATCTTGATGTACTAAAAAGAAAGATGCTTGAAGAAAGTGGATTTTCTCCAGGCAGTACATATGGTTTGGGATTGCATGAATACACCATGTGGAAAATTAGATTCTTTTTATCACTTCCACCAACAATTAAAATTGGACCATTAAACATAGGAACAATAAGCAAAGTTCTAAAAGGCAAATTCCATTCAAAGATCGAAGATTTTGTCTGGAACGGATTTGGTAAGCTAACTACCCTTCCACCAGGACTTGTACACGACGATGTAATATCAGCACTTGATTCTGATTCCAAACTAAAAGAATTGATGATGAAATCCCTTTTAAAAGAAAAAATAATTACTGTATCACATTATACGCCAAAAAAATCAAAAGAACAAACAGGTGGACACCAATCATTTTCCAAAGTGTTAATCACATCTGACTGGAAACCACAACATGATCTTCTAATTGATAACATTACGGTATCAACATATCAACAAATAGCAACCGATATCAAAAATGCAATAATCCGACTACGTTACGTCTTGGAAAATAATTAAACAACAATCTAGATTCAAACTTGTAGAAGACAAAACAAAATAAAATCATTATCTTAGCCATGCTTAGAATTTTTACTATAAAGTTATGCCTGAATGTTTAAAATTTCTTTAATATTCTACTGTCATCAAGGTTAGAGTAGTTCGTACACCATCTATTTTTCGTATTTTCATTGTGATTGTTTCTCTTAGCTTGTCAAAAGTCGAGGTTTGTACTTCAACCATAATATCATATGCACCAAAAACCCCGTTTATATTTTTGACTCCTGTTATAGATTTTAAATCGTCAATGACTGATCCTTCTGAGCCCATGTTGCAGTTTATCAGAACGTACGCTGTAACCATAATTATATAACACATTCAAAATATTTCAAAGATTCTATTTCACAAGAACTTGCTAGTTTATTGAGATTTCGCCACGATTTAGTCGTATGATATTTTGATAATCTGGAGGTTTTGGGGCCAGTCTTCTGTCATGTATTTGTAAAACTTGTCTTTTGATTTTGGTTTTAAAGTTACATTTTGAGCTAGAGTGCATTATCACACCATTTAGACCAAACA
>CAYSWR010000007.1:0-48736 GCA_964434855.1 uncultured Nitrosopumilaceae archaeon
TTGCAGAAATATGTTGGTAAAGCAACTATCTAAAAGTCGTACAACTTATATTTTGGCTTCAAACGTCAATCATAGTTGGCACGTCAAAAGACTGCAAGGATAAAGGACAAGTGGAGAGAGAAAAAATGGGTGACAGTACTTGCTCCTTCTGCGTTTAACAATGTTCCAGTAGCTTACATTCCAATTACTAATGATGCAAGTGCCATAGGTCGTGTAATTGAAGTTACCTTATTTGACATCATAAAAGGTGATCCTTCACAACATCAATACAAACTATATTTCCAGGTAAACAAGGTTGAAGGAGATACTGCCACAACCATTTTCAAGAGATATGAATATGCAAAAGAATTTCTGCGAAGTCTTATAAGACGTGGTTCTTCTTTGATTAATTTCATAGGAGATTACAAGACAAAGGATGGCTATGTTTTCAGAATTAAAATTATCGCACTTACACAAAAGAAACTCAACACATCTCGCAAACATGCACTTAGATTAATCGCACGAGATGTAATGTCAAAAACAATTCCAGAAATGACAATAGAGCAATTCGTCCAAGCTACTGCTTTTGGAAAGATAAATTCTGACATAATGGCAGCAGTTAAGAAAATAATTCATGTGAGACACGTAGGTATTGAGAAAGCAAAGATAATTAGAACAGCTGAAGCTGAGATTGCTTTACTACAAGCCTAATAGATTTATTATTCATGTAGATTCTAAATGACATGGTAAATCGTCTAGAGATTACTGTAGAAGTCATCATACATACTACTGAAGATAGAAAAAAAATTCTAGATTCCATATTTGCGATGTTTGAAATAAAAGAAGATGAGTTTACTGAAGAAAGACTTGTAGGCCATTTTGGAAATCTAATTTTACTGTTAAAAACAAAATTAACAAAAAAAAGAGCACAAGAGTTTGTTCGCAAGGTTATTTCAAAAATTTCAAAAGTTCAGATGAATGAATTTTTTGATAAAATAGACATGCATTTTGAAGGATCATCGTTATTTTTACGAATTAGTAAACAAGACATAATAAGAAAAACTGTTAACATTCAGCAAAATGATGCCATGAAAATAAAAATTTCTATGCCGGTGTACAAAAAAAGTGATCTTGCCAAGAATTACATGGATCTTTTAAAGTCTTGAAACAGAAAAAAAGATACATCCTACTAAGATTAGACAATGCGAATATTGAAAAGATTTCTAACATTAAGTTAATCTCAAATCAGGATGGATATGTTGTAGTTTCATGTAAGCTTGCTAATCTTTCTCAGGTGATATCAGAGATTAAAAAAGAATGTAAAATAATCACAGTATCGGGAACTCTCAAGTCTTTGCGAAGGAGCGTTTAATAGTATTCCTACCCCAAAAACATTGGGGATGAGGGTTTGCCGCTCCAGTCTGAGCATTTGCTGTGAAGAAGCCGCGACGAACTGACCCAAAAAATTTGATCTGTTATTACACGGTTCTTTTAAATAGAGTAGATCCTGTTTTTTGGCTGTGAAAATAGATTGCGATGTCATAGTAGCTGGAGGAGGACTAGCTGGCATGATCGCGGCTCAATCTGCAGCATTTTATTCTAAACAAAGATTATCGATTCTTGTAATTGATAGAAATCCGGAACCGACTGTTGGTAAAAAAACAATCAGTGGTTGGATCTGCGGAGATGCAGTTGGAAAAAACACGGTCGACTATATGACAGAGAGAATTAAGATATCATGGGGAAAGCCAGAGATTGAACATCCTGTAAAAGGAGTCATGGCATTTTCCCCAGATAGAGAAACTTCAATTCCATTTGATGGAGAAGGGTTTATGCTTAATAGACAAGAACTTCCAAAACGCCAGCTTCGAGATTCAAAAAATATGGGAATCAGTTTACAATTCTCTGTTGCCCTGAGAAATTTACTTTATGAAAATGATTCCGTGGTGGGTGTAGAAGGAACAGATCTGTTAACAAACCAACCATACAAGAAAACTGCAAAGATAGTAATTGATGCAACAGGAGTTGCGTCAATGTTGCGAAATGGTTTGTCCATCAAATCAAAGATAGAGCGAAAGATAGATCGCGATGATTTAGAAGCTACTGGAAGACACATAATGAAGTTTGAGACAGGGGTAGAAGACAAGGCAGATTTTGATCCTGATTATTGCATCATACATTTAGATCAAGACATTGCACCTGGTGGATATGCATGGGTGTTTCCAAAGGGTAAGAATAAGGTAAACATAGGTTTAGGAGTTCAACAAAAAGAATTACAGAGAAGAAACGAGAGGCTAGGTAAGAAAGACGGTGTGGTGAAATTGATAAATGATTATGTGAAGCTCAACAAAGCAATCAAAAATCCACGACTCTCAGATGATTCAAGTGATTCTATTAATGCTACAGGTACATGGCAAGTTTCTGTAAGAAGACAAAATGATTGTCTTGTAGCAAACGGGTACATGCTTGTGGGCGATTCTGCATGGATGCCAAAACCTCTTGATGCTGGAGGAATTGGCCCTGCAATTGTTGCTGCTACAATAATTGGAAGAGATGCAGTAGCTGCAATTGAAGCAAATGATGTTAGTGAGAAAGGACTGTGGCAATACAATATTGATTTCATAAATGATTACGGATACAAAACTGCAGGACTTGAAGTATTTAGAAGATTATTACAAACATTAACTAATGATCAGATAAATTATGGAATGAAGCACTTTTTGTCAAATATGGATGTTGAATCCATAAGTAGAGGTGAACACCCAGATTTTGGAACTGTTGGTAAACTTGAAATGATGATTCGTGGTGCATTAAACAAACAACTTGCAGATGGTTTAAGATTTACTGCGCAGCAAAACAAGATTTTGACAGAACATTATTTCAATTTTCCAAAGACTCCAGATGGATATGATACATGGCATCATACCCTACATAAGATATTGGATGAATCTTTTGCAAAAATTAAGAACTAGTTTATTTCAAGTGGTATAGTACCTTTGCCCCACGGTTCCTTTATTTTGAATGAATAATCTTTGGCGGGATTATAATCCAATCCTTTAAAAAAACTCCATTCCAATAACTTTGGTTCATGTGGTTGAAGAGTCAATGAACCATAAACAAGCGTGTTTGTAGTATATTGAATCTCTTTTTGGCCATCATTGAGTGCATAATTACATGAGTTAACAGGACATGACATGACAACATTATCAGAATTACCTGTGTTCTCAACAACAAAATAAATTGTTAAAATGGTTCCGCCTTGAGATGTTTTCTCAATCTTATTATCCACATAATAGAAATTTACAGGTCCAACTACATATTTTGTCGATTTTTCTATATCATTTTTGATTTTATTAGTAAGTTCGATTTCTTTTTGACATATTCTCTTTTCTGCAGGGGTTTCATACTTATCACATTTTGATATATCAAGATCATTCGAAATAGAATTTTGAGAATTCCCAACGTCTACAAAAATTATACCTTCTTTTATCATGAATTGTATTCCACTTGCAAAAGCCTTGTCATCGATTTCTCCATCTGACCACCATTTGGCGTTGTTTTTTATCCACTCAGGGATTTTGATTTCTTCTGCAAAAATTGTTTGTAAGACTAGTCCTGAGAGAATTAGACTGATTGCTGTAATTAAAAGAAATCCTGTTTTACTCCACATCATCATATAATATGCAGTCTTTTAGATTAATTTGATCGTTTTAACCACGTAGTAACAAGTTCTACATACAAACAAGACTATTTTTAAATTAAGGTTTCATATTTCCAACAGTAGTGCTTGCCGAGTCTTTGTATATAGATTGGAATAATTCCTTTGAAGTTTTGGACAAGGCCTATGAGTTAGGCTTGTTTGTCTTAATAATAGGCCCAAAGGGAACTGGCAAGACAACACTTGTTCGTGAGTTTTCAGCCAAAAAAAATATCAAACTCGAATCGATTAATTTTAGCTTGAGGACTCGTGAGAGCCACCTAGTAGGATCTAAAAGCTTGGAAAATGGTTCCATTGGTTTTGATGAAGGAATATTGGTAAAATCAATGAGAGAGGGAAACATGCTTTATCTTGATGAGATCAATGCAGCCGAAGCAGATGTTTTGTTAAGATTAGATGAAGCGTTAGATGACAGGAGGCAGATCGTTCTAAAAGAATCAGGTGGAGAATTAATCCAAGCAAACAGTGGTTGGTTTGTTGTCGCAACAATTAATCCATTAACACATGTCGGAACAAAAGAACTTCCGCCACAGATTCTCAGTAGATTCCCTGTAAGAATAAGATTAGAGTATCCGCCAGAAGAGATTGAATTGCAAATCGTTAAAAAATACGTTTCTGGATCAAATGACAAAGAACTTTTGCAAGGAATCAAGCTTGCAAATTTATTACGGCAAGCTGCTGCAGTAGAGGAATTGTATTATTCGCCAAGCTTACGAGAAACAATAGCGTTTGGCAAGCTTCTTGAGTCTGGTCTAAAATCAAGACATGCCGCAGATATTGTCTTTGCAAATATATATTCACAATGGGGTAATGTAGAGTATCAAAAAGTCAGCGACGTCATAACGTCAATGTTTGGTAACTGATGCAATCACTACATCTTAGAAACGACACATTACTTGAAATTGCTACTTTCCTTGTAAGAAGATGGTCTGAAAAGAATATTTCAGTAGGAATTAGTGAACAAAAAGAAATCCAGACAAAATTAAAAGAAAACAAGGTAGTCATGCTTCCTTTGGATCATTACGTTGGGACTGACTTTCAAAAATACAGACAGTTTAGGACTGCCTTGTGGTATGAAGCAATGAGAGTAAAAAACTGCACAAAAATTCTAAGTAATGATCATGCTTTTGGCTTTTTACTTAATACTCTTGAGACAAGGCGAATTGAAACCATGGGTAGAAGACAATGGCGAGGAATGGACGAGGAAATAATATTCAGTTATGGTTGTGGTTGGCTTTACAGACCTCTTTTGAACTCGCTTTATGGAAAAACGAGAATGGCGGAGGCATTTTCTCAGTATTTTTTGATGGGTGATATCAAAGGTGAAGTTAGTCCAAGTCAGTTTGAAAAAATTGTAAAAGCGACTGAATTTGCAAAAGAAGTTGTTAAAGAATCATTAGAAAAGAATCATGATACAGAATGGCTTGAGAAAAAGATTCCAGAGATTATTAAAATTTTAGAATTAGATGCGTTGATAACAATTCCGTTGTCAGTACCAAAGATCGGTAGCGGTATTGCAATATCAGAAGAGGATTTTGTAAAGACGCTTGGAAAGATAGCAAAATTCCGTGAAAGTGATTTTGGGGATCTTGATCCGAAGCGAATAGCTGAAGGAAAGACAGTTTTTGAAGAGTTCAAGGTGTTACTAGAAGAGAATCAAATAAATGAAAATAGAGGACTGAGTGCTGAAAACATTGGAATTAGCGTTCCTAGTTCCATGAATGTTGATGAAACAAAGATCTATGATGTAGATCTTGTAAACAATCTAAAAGCTAAATTCAAGGAATGGAAGACAGGTTGGAAAGAACAACATGTAAGCATGGGTGATGAGTTTGACGAAGAATCCTACATTGAGGGGCACAGTCCGTTTCTTACAGACAAGAAAATTACAATAAAAACAAGAATCGTCATATTACTTGACCATTCCTCAAGCATAGCAAACGAGCAGGTCCAATACAAAAAAGCAACTTTAGCCTTATGTGAAGTACTCGCGTTTTTAAAAGTAAAATTCTCAGTTTATGCGTTTAATACAGAACAGAAACAAGTAACATGCTGGCTAATCAAGTCGGAAAATATCAAGTGGAATAACATGGCTGCAAAAAGATTAGCCCAGATAAAAGCAAATGGTGGCACTCCACTAGCGGAAGTTTATTCACTAATGCTTCCAATGATACGCTCAAAAAAACCAGACATATTCCTTACTTTGTCTGATGGCGAACCATCTGATCCTGATGCAGTTCGTGCAATGGTACATACATTCAAGCTTTTAGGTATTAAGATGGTTGCAATTGGAGTGGGTCCAAGTCCAATGATATCAACAATAATTGCTAGTAATCTGAAACATCTTGCATATGAAAATACTCTTGCAGTTAGTAGATTAAATGACATACCAAATAGAGTTCTAAATGTTTTAGGAAGAAATTAGAATGAAATGTTTGTCAGTATCACAGCCTTACGCTGATCTTATAATTCAAGGTAAAAAAACAATTGAACTTAGAACATGGAATACAAAATATCGTGGAGAATTTCTAGTCCATGCTCCATTTAAGATAAAAAAAGACGCATGTAAAAAACTAGGAATTGATGAAGCAAAGCTACTGACTGGAGTTATTATAGGTAAAGTTGAGATCTATGATGTAAAAACATACAATTCAGTTTCTGAGTTGAAATCTGATTTCAAAAAGCATTTTGCCACAGAAGAGTTTTTACGACATAGATATGGATTTTTACTTAGAAAACCACGCAAATTAAGAATTCCAATCCCATACAAAGGCAGTCTTGGGTTTTTTGATGTGAGTTTAGGTACAAAAGTAGAGGAAAATGACATCAAATCAGAATTGTTTGATGAAGAACACAGGTATCAATTCATAGGAAGACATTAGGATTACCATATGGTACAAAAACTAGTTTATCGATAAAGGCATGGATTCATTCATAATTCTTGAATCAACACGCTCAATATTGTCTATATTCTAATGCTTGGATTTTCTTTCTTTAGTTTTTCCCAGTCAGCTAAAAAGTTCTTAATACCAATATCGGTGAGGGGATGTTTTAGCATCTTTCCTAAAATGGCTGGAGGAAGTGTTACTACGTCTGCACCAATCTTTCCAGCTTCAACAACATGCATTGTGTGTCTTATACTTGCAACTAAGATCTGAGTACCGTATTGATAGTTCTTGAAAATTTCACGAATTTCTTTTATCAAACCCATTCCGTCTTGACCTACATCATCTAGCCTTCCAATAAAGGGACTGACGTATTTTGCTCCAGATTTTGCAGCCAAGATTGCTTGGTTTGAAGAAAAACATAGAGTAACATTTACTGGTATCCCTTCATCTGTTAAAATTCTACAAGCTTTCAAACCGTCTGGAGTCAGTGGACACTTTACAACTACGTTTTTTCCATATTTTCGCAGTCGTCGTCCTTCTTCAACCATTCCAGAAGTATCTGTTGCAACAACTTCTAGGCTGACGTCACCTTTTACTATTCTAACAATTTCTTCCATTGTTTTTTGTGGATCACCGCCTTCTTTTGCTAAAAGGGATGGGTTTGTGGTTATGCCGTCAACTAGACCCATGTCATTATATAGCTTGATTGACGCAATGTTTGCAGTATCAAGGAATATTTTCATCTGGATTTACTCCTAATGTCTTTTACTGAATTAGCTATATTAATTGATGTTATACCATGTTTTGCAAATAATAGTGGAATTTCGTTGTCTCGTGCTGACTCACCAAATTTATCCTGAACTCCAATCCGTCTCATTGGTACAGGATATGTCTCAGTCACTACCTCCGCTACTGCTGAACCAAAACCTGCCATAATGTTGTGTTCTTCGCATGTTACAATACCTCCTGTCTCACGTGCTGCTTTTTCAATGAGGGTAGAGTCAATTGGTTTGATCGAGAACATGTCTAAGACGCGACATGATACTCCATCTTGCTTGAGAGCATCTGCTGCTTCTAGAGCCATATGGACAGTGATTCCACATGCCGCAATTGTACAATCAGAACCTTCACGCAAAACAATTCCTTTTCCAATTTCAAAGTCTTGAGCTTCAGAATGTATTACAGGAGTTTTTAATCTTGCCATTCGCATGTAAAATGGGCCATATGTTTGTGACATTATCCAAACAAGTTTTGAAACTGCAACAGTATCAGCTGGGATCATGACTCTAATATTTGGAATCACTCGCATAATAGCAATGTCTTCTATTTGTTGGTGTGAACCGCCATCTGCACCTACACTTAACCCGCCATGTGAAACTACCATCTTTACATTTAGTCCCTTTTTGTCACCAGGTGATGGATATGCTATTGCATTTCTAATTTGATCAACACATCTTCCAGGTAGAAAAATTGCATATGTACTTGCAAATGGAATTTTTCCTTCTGCTGCAAGACCTGCAGCAACAGAAACCAAGTTTGCTTCTGCGATTCCAACATTAAAAAATCGATTTGGGAATTTTTTGCCAAAAGGTTTTGTTTTTAATGAATCGGTAGTGTCAGCACCAACTACTACGATATTTGGATTTTCTTCTCCTATTTTGATCAGAGTTTCTCCATACACTGTACGCATGTCTGTCATTTCAGTCATACAAAGCCAGCCTCCTTTGCGATTTGTGTTAGATCTGTCTTTTTCTTTCCAACCTCATGCAAGTCTATCCATTTATTGACAAGATCTACACCACCAAGCTCATGCGCTTTCTGTATCAAGAGTTTTCTTCGTGCATATAGAATTCTCTTTCTAAATTCATATATGGTTGCCCGTACATCTTTTTGGCCTATGATTGCACTTCCTCCAACAAAGACTCTAGCTCCGTCCAAAAAACAAGAACCAACGTTTGAAAGGTCTACTCCTCCGTCTGCTTCAATAAAGCCAGTAAATTTCTTATCTGCAAGGATTTTGGAGATTCTTTGAACCTTCTCATGTGTGGATTCGATGTATTTTTGACCTGATTTACCAGGTACTACTGACATTACAATAAGCTGATCTAGATCAGGTATGAATTTCTCAGCCCAACTTGGAAGTTCAGTATCAGGATTTATGGCTAGCCCCACACTGACTTCATTTGCACGCAAAATGTCATGAATTTCCCCAAAGCTTGACTCGTCACAGACTTCTGCATGTACAGTAATGATGTCACTGCCAGCATCAACATAATTTCTGACATGTTTGACAGGTTCATTTATCATCAGATGTGCATCAAAGGGAATTTGCGTTATTGGTCTTAGTTCTTTAATTTTTGTATGGTCAAAAGTTATGTTTGGAACAAATTGCCCATCCATTACATCAAGATGAATGAAATCAGCACGCCCATGTGCAGCTCGTTTTACTTCATTTTCTAGATTTGTCATATCGCCTGCAATTATTGATGGTGCAATTAGAAATTGGCAATCAAGCTCAAGATCAATTATTGGCGCGATTTTTGGATTCGGTGCAACACCGTGCCATTTGGGATTGTCTTCCATGTGTTCTATGCTTTTTCCTTTTATTGTACGTGCCACGATGATTGATGGAGTTCCTTTTGTCTGCTGAGCAGATTTTATCGCTTTTATTATTTGTTCAACTCTGTGGCCGTCAATTTCTAAAACATTCCAACCAAATGATCTCCACTTGTCACCTGTTTTCCATCTTGAAGCATCTTTCCACATTTCTGAAATGTCATCGCTTACAAGCTCTTCGTCAAGTGGCATGACTTTTTCTGTATAATCATCTTGTTGAATGAAGTTTCTGTCAAGAAATACTGTGAGATTATCAAGTTTGTATTTTGAGGCAGTCATAGATGCTTCCCAGACTTGTCCCTCGTTTGACTCACCATCTCCTATTATTGTGTAGATTCTATGGGATTTACCATCAATTCTTGCAGCAAGTGCCATTCCTATTGAAAATGATAGTCCTATTCCAAGTGAACCTCCACAAAACTCAACACCGGGACATTTGAAATCAGGATGTCCTTGTAATCGACTTTCAAATTTTCTTAGAGTTTCAATTTCTGATTTGTCAAAATATCCAGCTACTGCAAGGTTTGAAAACAGTCCAGGCGATGCATGTCCTTTTGACAATACTAATCTGTCACGATCCTCCCATAGAGGATTCTTTGGATCATATCGTAAGAATTTGAAAAAGATACATCCCATAATTTCTGCCATGGAAAAAGAACCACCTGGATGACCAGAGCCTGCAGTTGAGGTTCCTTTTATGACAAGTTTGCGAGTTTCGCGAACTTGCTTTATGATGTGATAGTAATTCAGTCCCATGCCTTATCCAAATTCTGAAAATCCATAACATCTAAAAATGAATCAATATTCATAATTTTTAGCGCATTTGTAGCAAATAAAAAGTTATTTCAGAAAATTTTAATTTGCCAGAACCTCAGGTTAGGTATGGATCTACAGAATCTGATTCCTATCATAATTTATGATGATAAATGCTATCTTTGCGGCAAGCTTGCAAAGATTGTCAATTTTTTTGCAAGAGGAAGACTCTTGATAGTGGGTCATTATTCAGATTTTGGTATGAAATTCAAATCAAAGATCTTCCCTCAAAATTATGATTCAACCAAAATGTTTTGGTTCGTAGATAACAAAATGGCATATGGAGGAAGAGCTGCGCTTATTCCTCTAATATCATCGATTCTCACATCCAAAATAAAGTCGTCTGTTCAGTTGAACATACAATCACCTTGTAGTACAGAATGTAAAACGCCAAAGGCAGTCTTTCTAAGAACTAAAAGCTTCTTTACAAATAGTGAAAAGATTCCGCTTAAAGATTAGTATCCCCTGCTGTTTCTATCAGGGACTGAGTTGTTTGGATTTCTAAATCCGTGCTTTTCCATCATATGATTTAAGAATCTTATATCGTCAGTAAATTTTTCACCACAAACTGCACAACTTGCCACAGGATTTGTCTGGCATCGCCATCTTTTTAGGTTTTCATGTCATATAGATGACTATGCAAAAGAGCACACGCCTTCCTAAGCTTTCATTTTCAATCACACCAAACGAGCAAGGATATCTTATTGCATGCAATGAAATTCCATATCTTTTCACTGATGCTCCAAAGGTTGAGGAAATAGATGATCAAATAAGCAGACTTGTTGGAGAATATATCGAGTATTTTCCAGATGATGCAATAAGACGTGGAGTGGATCTAACAATACAAACAGAGGCAATTTGGAAAGCTACACCAAACAGTGTTGCATTAGAGTAAAAAGTGCCAGCACTACTGCTTCCCAAGGGCTCTCGCACCTTAGTAACACAGCAGCGACATTGGGTTTGACTTCCGGGTTCGGAATGGGACCGGGTCGGACCCCAACACTATGGCCGGCTAGATATACGGTATCAATAATCTTCTGTATTAATCTTACTTGAATAAGAGGTATAAATTAACGAAAGAGTTTGGTAGTTTATGACTCATCGAGTTGCTGTGCTGGATAAGGAGTTATGTCAGCCAAAAAAATGTGGTCTTGAGTGTATCAAGTATTGTCCAATAAACAAGTCAGGAGCAGATTGTATTATACTAAACGAAGAGAATGGAAAAGCCCAGATTGATGAGAACATATGCAACGGGTGCGGTATTTGTGTAAAAGTATGCCCATTTGATGCCATTACAATTGTAAATTTAGCACAAGAGCTAAAAACAGAAAAAATTCATCAGTATGGGATAAATTCTTTTAGATTGTACAGAGTTCCCACACTAAAAAAAGGTCAGGTAATAGGACTACTTGGTAGAAATGGAATGGGAAAAAGCACTATTGTCAATATTCTTTCAGGTAACTTAAAACCAAACTTAGGAAATTATGCATTGCCTCCAGAGTGGAGCGATATTTTAAAGAATTTCCAAGGAACTGAATTAAAATCACATTTTGAAAAAATTGCAAATGGTCAGATCAGGGCATCAATAAAACCTCAGCAAGTGTACAATTTAGCTAAAGTCTTTAATGGAACTGCAAAGGAACTTTTAGAAAAATATGATGAGCGTAACATTATACCAGATCTTGTAAGGGAATTAGGTTTACAAAACTCGATGGAAAACAAGCTTAGTGAACTTAGTGGAGGAGAATTACAAAGACTTGCAATTGCAGTTACAACATCAAAGGATTCTGATTTTTATTTTTTTGATGAGCCTTCTTCTTATAATGATGTATTTCAGAGAATAGGAGTAGCAAGGGTAATCCAAGGCCTTGCTAAGTTAGGCAAAAGTGTGATGGTAGTAGAACATGATCTGACAGTACTTGATTATCTCAGCGATTTTATCGATGTACTTTATGGTGAACAGGCTGCCTATGGTGTTGTTGCAGATCTATTATCTGCTAAAGTTGGAATTAATGTATTTTTGGATGGCTATCTACCAAATGAGAATGTGAGATTCAGAGACACCGCATTCAGGTTTGATGCATCGACTTCATCAGATGAGTTTGTGATGACAGAAAATGTCGTCACATATCCAGCTTTGCAAAAGACTTATCCTAAATTTTCAGTTTCTATCGAAGCTGGAAAGGTACGAAAAAATGAAGTTCTTGGAATCGTGGGTGCAAACGCTTTAGGAAAAACAACTTTGATGAAGATGATTGCAGGTGTTGAAAAACCAGATTCTGGGGCACTTGAAACTAAAGTTAAGATAGCTTACAAGCCGCAATACTTGACTAATGATTATGATGTTGAAGTGATATCACTTTTAGAAAAGGCAAATGAGGGAGGATTAGAAGGAACCACTGAAGAAGAACAAGTAATTGATCCATTGAAGATAAAAAAACTTTACAACAAATCTGTCAAGAATTTGTCAGGTGGAGAATTACAAAAGGTGGCAATTGTTGCATGTCTTTTACAAAAAGTGGACCTGTATGCACTTGATGAACCATCAGCATTTTTAGATGTTGAAGACAGAATTGCAATTGCCAAGCTTATCCAGAGATTTGTCCGTTCTTATGGCAAGTCTGCAATCATAATAGATCATGATATTCAACTCATGGACTTGATCTCAGATTCATTAGTAATTTTTGAAGGAGTTCCAGGAAAGGAAGGCCATGGTTCATCACCCAGGTCAAAAGCAGAAGGGATGAATCGTTTCTTAAGATCACTTGACATCACATACAGGCGTGATGAAACAAGCATGAGACCTAGAGTAAACAAAACTGACAGCAGGCTTGATCGAGGACAAAAACAGTCAGGGCATTTTTACTATAGAAATTGACTCGAATGTTAAAGGAAGCAGTGTCAGGGATACTGTCAGAAAAAGAAGTTTCGGAATTGTATGGAGCATTTGACCAGATAGGAAATATCATAGTTATTAGAATACCAGATTCTCTTAGCTCTAAGAAGAAGACAATAGGAGAAACTCTTTTACAGAAAGTGAAAACTGCAAAATCTGTTTTTTATCAATCCTCTCCAGTTGAAGGTGATTTTAGAATACGAAATCTGGAGTTACTTGCTGGCGAAGATAATACAGAAACAGAATACAAAGAACATGGATGCAGATTTAGAGTAGATGTGCAGAAAGCATTTTTTTCTCCCAGACTTTCTACAGAAAGAGAACGAATTGCAAACATGATCAACGATGAAGAAATTGTAATCAACATGTTTGGTGGGGTTGGCATGTTTTCTATTATTGCTGCTAAAAAAAAGAAATGTACTGTTTACAACATTGACATAAACCCGTATGCGATAGAACTTTGCAAGAAAAGTATTAGTCTAAACAAGTTGAAAGGACAAGTTGAGACTATTATTGGAGATGCATCTAAGATAATTGAAGAGAGATTAGTAGACAAGGGTGACAGAATTCTTATGCTTCTTCCTGAGAGATCAGATGAGTTTCTTGGTTCTGCTATTAAAGCAACAAAAAGCTGTGGAATAATTCACTATTATTCACATCAACACGCAGACAAAAGGCAGGATGCAGTAGAGTTATCAAAACAACATTTCTTGCAAGTTACTCCTGTGAAATCCAAAGTCATATGGGGAAGAATGGTAAGACCTATCGGACCTCATTATTATCAAACTGTTGTTGACGTTAAAATTCTAAAATAATTTTATTCACTTTTATGGATATGATTTTGTCCTCATCTAATCAAGTCTAGGTAGGGTCATTTTTTGTCGTCTGACACAGTAGATGATGGAGATGGTTTTGATGTTGCCATGTTATATCCAATCCATGATATGACTCCCAGTATTCCTCCCATTGCCATGAGGACTGAAAGTTGTAGAACTATTGGACTCCATTCTGAAAGCATTAGAAGATACGCGTATACAACAAATCCGACAATGCATAAAACAAAGATCGTTATTCCCACGTTGCGTTGTCGAGTCATAGCGCTAGAGTCTTTTTGAGAGTAATTTAATTTAATCTAGTAGAAGAATTCGATTGTCATCAAGTATGCATCTTCGCCATCACGATAGTATGACTTTATTCTCTGTTTTATAATAAATCCAATTTTTTCATAAAGCCTGACTGCTTCATTATTACTGCAACGAACTTCCAAATATAGCTCGTCTGCTTTTTTTATCTTTGTGCCCGCATTTGCTTCTTCAATTAGAGCTCTTCCAATTCCCTTTTTTCGCTGCTCTTCTAATACAGCAACAGAAACTACATGGCCTTTTTTTACAAAACCTAGTTTTTTGAAATTAGAAAATCCATATTCTGTTTTGCACATAATATATCCAACTAGTTTACCATTAACCTCTGCAACAAGAAATGATTCTGGAAGTTCTGCAAGTAAACTTTCATAAAAATAATCAGAATAATGCTCAGGTAAAGTTTTCATGTTAATTTCCATTACTGGAATTAGATCGCTAGGATCACATCTTCTAATAACACAATCTCTAATTTCTCTAAGAGCTACTTGCAATTCTAAATTATCTGCATCTATCAATTATTTAACCTTAAGCAAGTAAAAGAATTAATTCACGGAAAAAGAAGTCACATTCATTGAGTGAGCCTACACAGGAAGAAGTGATATCTCTTGTTTCTTCAGTATTTGAGATAAAAAGTTTCAATCAAAACCTTGATGCACTTCAGTTTGAGATAGACCAAAAAGAGTTCAAGCCAAAGTTTGTACAACTTGCACAAAGTTTAGAACCAATAAATTGCATATGTAGGTTAGAAAGATCGTCGGAAGGCCGATTATATATTCTTGTAAACAGGCTACCCCCCATAACTACAAAGTCCAGACGTATTCCAAAATCATGGATACCAAGAATCCTTTTTGCAATAGTAATAGCATTTACAATGATTGATGGATATTATAGAACAATTGGTGCAAATTCTCTAGTTTATGTAGGAGAACCCTTAGAGATAGCAGGACTTTACACATTATCTCTTTTGGGCATTTTAGGAGTTCATGAATCAGGACACCTTATAGCAGCCAAAATGCACAAGATACGAACTTCATGGCCATATTTTATTCCAGGAATACCTGTTTTTGGAATTCCAACATTTGGTGCATTTATTCAATCCCGTGGTCTTACAATTAATAGAGACATCCTTTTCGACATAGCAATTGCAGGACCTATAGCTGGTTTTGTGGTAGCTGTAATAGTGTCAATTTATGGTGCATACACATCTCCTTTAATAGATGGTCACATAGCCGGAGATCTTTTTGAAAAATCAGAACTTGTAAAGATGAATGAGAACATATTGATAACTATGATACTTGTAATTTTCGGAAAGACTGGCGAAGGAACCGAAGTCATCATGACTCCAGTTTTGTTTGCAGGGTGGCTTGGATTTCTAATTACATTTTTAAATCTTCTTCCCGCATGGCAACTTGATGGCGGTCATATTGCTCGTACGCTCTTTGGACAAAAATGGCATAAGATAGCTACATATGCTAGTATGATAGTTCTTGCTGCTTTAGGATATTACATTATGGCAATTTTCATCTTACTTATGAGTAGTCGAAATCAGGGTGCAAGGCCACTGGATGATATTTCTCCACTTTCAAGTAAACGAAAAAAATTATTCGTATTAGTAATTGGTCTTGCTGTTGTCTGTGCACCGCTTCCATTTTCAATTCTACCTTAACAAAACATGTGATCCGTCTGAAACTACGGCAACTTTTTGTCGTATGCCCTGTGTCTTTAAGATATAATCCATAGCATCCTTTATACCACTAAATGCGATCATGCCAAGTTTTTCTTTGGTATAGAATTCTGGTAGAATTGAAACTATTCCTATCTGGAAATTTTTTGCAGTTTCAGTTAAAAACAAAAGATCTTCCATGCCGTCTACATATTTTGCAGGATTTTTCAGCCTATCCAAATTCATCCTTCCTTCCATGTATTGTTGAATTGCCTCTGAACCTATTCCTCTTCCGCACTCTGCTAAGAGAATTGCAAGCCCCTCTTCTTTGATTGCATCGGAACAATTCCAAAGTGAAGCAAGTGATCTGCCAAGAGTTTCACTGCCACTTTCTTTACCAGGGCTAATTATCATGGTTCTATGTTTTCCTACTTCGTTTATAGCAACAGGTACAAATGAGTTTGATATTGATGACGTTGATGATGGATGTCCTGTTGCCAAGTTTACCACCCCTGTTGAGTTACCTACTATTTCTATTGCTGATATCTCAAATGCGTCAGTAAATTTCTGTGCTATTGCAAAATTTGCAAGTTCTTCTCCTGGTGCTGGAAGGTTTCCTTTTCTTTTTTCGTATGCTGCAAGCATATGTTCTTTTCCAAATCTTCTAATCAGTTTTGTAGAAACGGTGTTAAATCCAAATAATCCATCAAATTCCATTTCTCCAACAAAGATTAGATTAGAATTTGAAAGTTGGGCATCATTAAATTCTGTAATTGTCAAACTAGGATCTGTGAAAATGCTTTTTATCATATGCATGCTAGGTTTGTCAACTAGAAGCCTTGGTTTTGGAATTGATTTTTGATTACATATATCAAATAAGAGTGAAATTACCTTTTGTACTGTTTTTGAATGATCTAGTATAACAAGTTCTGTTGGTTTTGAAAGATCAATTTGTTCTAATTTTGATCTAATTTCAGAATCTGTTAGAACAGTGCCTTTAGAGTCTATTTTTTTGTCAAGGTTTTCTGCTCGTATGTCTAATACAACCTCAGTTGGTCCATAGTTAAGCCAAATTTCTGGCATAAGACTACGGATAGGACAGTTAAAATAAATCTGATATAGTTAATTTTGCTGTGGAGTTTGTCAAAGAATTTGCAACGTTTTTGCATCAAAATGACGCAATAAAGTTTGGGAATTTCAAACTTTCAAGCGGTAAAGATAGCTCTTACTACATAGATCTACGATTAGTGCCAAGCTTTCCACACCAGTTTAGAAAGATGATAAAGACGCTTCAAAATTCAATATCCGAAAAGATAGGGTTCGAGAATTTTGACTGTATTGCCTCTGTTCCTACATCAGGACTCGTAATAGCATCTGCACTCGCCATTGAGATTGTAAAACCTCTCATATACATCAGACAGAAACCAAAGGAATATGGAACTGAAAATGTCATAGAAGGCAAGATCGCAAAAGGAACAAGTGTTTTGCTTGTTGATGATGTTGCAACAACTGGTCTTTCTTTAATAAATGCGATAAAACCACTAAAAAATGCAGGTATGATTGTAACAGATGCCTTTACAATAATAAACAGATTTGAAGGGGCGCGAGAAGCGTTAGCAACAGAGAATGTCAGATTATATGAAATTACAGATATTATGACATTAGCAACTATACTGCATAAAGAAAACTTGGTTGACGATCAGACTTTGGAGCGTGTTAAAAAACAAATAGGTCTAATCTAAAGCGTAAAAAATGCTTACAGATTTAGCTTTCGTAGATCATTAGTTCTTTTTCTTCAAGCAGAGTGTGCAAGCTGTGTACTGCTCGATATACTTCAGATTCTTTTTTTGCACCAGTACATACAAGTTTTCCTGAAGCAAAAAGCAGAATCACTGTCTTTGGATCAAGCATTCTGTGAATCAAACCAGGAAATTGTTCCGGTTCATACATACTTTTTGGGAGGGTTCTTGCAGCCTGTTCCAAGTGGATTCTCCCTCCAAGGCTTGCAGATGCAACTATGTTTTGTATAATAATAACGGCATCTTTTTTGATTTTTATGCCGCCTTTTCGAAGTTTTTGCACTACGCTTCCTACTGCTTTAATAGCTTGTTCTTCGGATTTGGCTCCGGTACAAACCATCTTGCCAGAACTAAAAATCAGTGTCGCAGTCTTTGGAGATTTTAGTCTGAAGACTAATCCTGGAAATTGATCTGGATGATACTCAACATCGGGAAAGGTCTGTGTGATGACATTGAGATCAATTTTTTGATCAACAGACGCAGAAGCTACAACATTTTCTATACTGACTATTGGTTTTGTTTGAGGCATGTTTGGTTCCTTATATATGGGCTTTATATATACTCTGTAACGTTTTAACGCGATATTGTTTATGTCAAATTTGTCAAATCATTTATTCATGAAAAAACTACAATAGGCAGCTCAGACAAATGCCTTTACATCACGTTTCAGATATAACTCTGATTCTTCATTGCGGCCCAGTAAAAATCAGTTATTGCTTATTTTAAAACTAATGGCATGGAAAGCCAGCTGCATGCCTCATATCATGAGTTAATTCGTGAAGATACAGGTCGTCAAAAGCTTCTTGGCCCAAAACTATACTAAACATGTGTCCTTGATCAAAACCTATTGCAAAAATTCCTATACCAGCAATCGCAATAAGTATTGCAGCAGCAAACAAAGGAATGCCCATTTTGTGTGTTGTAATTAAACTTGTGTTAACCAATGATTTTGTGATAAAAACTCGTTATATAAGGTTTAATCAACACTTGATCGCATTAAAATCAGGGTCACATTTTTGATTAAAAATTTCAATTTTGTTTTGTAAACTCAAACAAGTAGCATATTCTATTGAACCTAATTCAAGATCTTTTAGATCATATTCAATTTCTACTCTTTTTGGATAACATATGTTTGAGACCTGAAAAAATACCAATCGTGATATTATTATGCCTAAAGATACCAATATCATAACCGATTTTTCATTAAATCCAATTTATTTCCTAAATTAAAAAGATGGGCCCAAAGGGCTTCGATCCCTTGGCTCACCGGTTATGAGCCGGTTACTCTACCAAGCTGAGTTATGGGCCCACGAAAAAACAGATTTGGATGTAGTATAAAAATGGTATTAGAGATTAACAGTAAGCCTCGTAACAACTATCAAGCAGCATGTTCTGTGCAGAAATGGAACTAGCTGCAATTTTGAATAACTCTTCTTCTCTTTCAGAAGGAATTTTTTCAAGAATCCTTCTCCAAGTGGCAGCGTGTCTGATATCAGCTTCTGCATGAAGTCTAAAGTATTCTATCGCATCATCACTTGTTAAATCATAAAATTTGCGCATTCCATCAATTTTTGAGATGCTGATTTTTGGAATCTCTTGTTCTAATGCATACATAGCAGCAGTGCCACCTTCAAACGAGTTCATGAGTGAAGATAGTTCTGATACTGCACGTCTTGTCTTTTCTAATCCATTGTATTTTTCTAGTTCTTCCTGTGAAACTCCTAATGTACTAGCAAATTTCATCCAAGGTGCTATGTGTTCTGCCTCTTCTTTTTGATTTGAAACAAGTTCACTTTTAACAGTGCCAGAACTTTGTTGATTAATTGCATTCACAAATGATGGCACCGCTTTTACAAGTTGAAAGTACTCTTTAGAATAACCTTTTAGAGAATCAATACTTAATTTTCCTTCTGACCACATTACATAGAATGGGTGTTTTAACAAACTCTGTTTTTCTATTAATTCGTCTATTCTTTTGACAAGTGAATTCATGCGCTTTATGAATTTCAGGTAATAAAAAAATCTTTGGAATCACTTCAAAAGGATTTTATGGACAAAAAACAGGATGCAGTTGGGCTCCAGTGGTGTAGACCGGTCAAGCATACCGCCCTTTCAAGGCGGTGATCCCGGGTTCAAATTCTTTGTGATGAAAATCCCGGCTGGAGCACCTACAAAGCATTAATATTCTAACATAAGTTAAGCTTTTTAGTGCAAGTTTGTGGATAGAAAAAATTTCGAAATAAATCCGCTAATAAAAGACTACAAGCAATATCTTGATAAAATAAATGAAGCGCTAAAATGTGAACTTGAACTCTACTCTGCCTCAGAGTTTGTAGAACCATTACAATATGCTCTTGATGGAGGAAAACGAATACGGCCACTCATCTTGTTATTATCAGCAGAAAGCGTTGGAAATTGTGATGAAAATGCATATGTTGCGGCATGTGCGGTAGAACTTCTACACACAGAATCAGTCATTCATGATGATATAATAGACAATGAGACCTTAAGGCGAAGAAAAGATCCATTTCATATCAAGTATGGGTATAACACAAGTATTCTCACTGGAGATTTTGTTCTTGGTTTGATCCTAAATATAGCATCAAGAATTAACAACCCACGAATAGCAAGTGAGCTAGCAACAACAGCTATGATGATGAGTGATGGCGAGATGATTGAAGCGAGACTGGAATCAAGTGAGGATGTTACATTTGATGATTATCTCAAAGTAATAGAATACAAAACGGCTACAGCTTTTGAAGCAGCATCAAAAATAGGTGCAATACTTGGGGGCGGAACAGAAGATCAGATATTGGCATTGGCAGAATATGGAAAAAATGTTGGAATTGCATATCAAATACATGATGATTTACAAGATTGGAATAATGAAGACAAATTATTTAATGTCTTGATAAAAAAGAGTTCAGACCCGCGTGATGTTTTCAATCATATGGATTATTTGTTAAAAGATTATTCTTTAAAATCAAAAGCTGGTTTGCGAAAAATAAAAGAATGTCAGGCCAAATCGCATTTAGAGAGTCTTTTAGATCTTACTATGTTTAAGGTGCAGTAGAAACTACTGCCATACTTGGCACTGCGGATTGAGCAAACTGAATTATTGGATCTGGATAGACACCTATTGCTACTATGAAGATAATTGAAAATATCATTACAGCAATTATTGATTTTGGTTCTTTTACTCTCTTGTCTAATTCGCCTTCCTCAAAGTACATCTTCCTAATTATCCAACCATAGTAAGCTAGTGAGAGTGCACTGTTTAGAACTCCAGCTATTGCAAGATATGGAGCCCATGAGACGACAGAGCCTGCATCTATAGCAGAACCAAACAACATTAGTTTACTCCAAAATCCATTTAGTGGCGGAACTCCAGCCAATGCAAGAAGTGAAACCACCAATCCAATTGATGTTATTGGCATTCGTTTGCCAAGACCTCGTATCTTGTCAAGATGTGAAACACCCAAAGTTGTGATGATGCCAGCGGCAGCAATGAAGGCTGCGCCTTTCATTACGGCATGATTTAGTATATGGAAAAGTGAAGCTTGTATTCCAATTTGTGAAAATGGTGCAATGCTCAAACCAATCAAAATGTAACCTGCATGTGCAATACTAGAATATGCCAACATTCTGGTTAGGTTCTTTTGCATAATTGCAGCCAAGTTTCCAACCGTCATTGTCATAATAGCAATTATTCCAAGTGCAAATGTCCATTCCAAGTTAAGTGCCACTGTTCCCATGATAACAACACGTAAAGCTGCAGCAAATCCAGCCTTCTTTGTTCCAGCAGCCAAAAGTGCAGATATTGTTGGTGGCGCACCCTCGTATGCATCTGGCAACCACATGTGAAATGGTACAAGTCCCATCTTGAATCCAAATCCTGCAATGAACATTGCAACTGAAAGAAGTGCGAGAGGCATCATATCAGGTCCAAGATGTGAGAATCCTGAAATTACTTGTGAAATGTTTGTTGAACCCGTAATACCATATGCAATGGAGATTCCGTAGATTATAATTGCAGACGACAATGCGCCAAACAAAAAGTACTTGAGTGCAGCTTCGTTTGATGTTGGATCCTTTTTCATGAATCCAGCAAGAACATAGGTTGGAATACTCATGAGTTCCCAAGCCACAAGTAACATTACCAAATCAGTAGAATATGCAATAAGCACCATTCCAGCTGATGCAAGTAGAATTAGAGAATAGTATACAGCTGGATGTGCTTTTCCCCTCATGTAACTAAATGAACCAACCGTTGTCATTATTGAAACGATAAGCATCGCTATTGCAAAAAATGATCCAAACATATCATCTACTAAGACATTTTCTGAAAATATGGCAGCAGGTGCTACCTGATGAGTTATGATTTGATATGCAACAAAACCAATTGCTGAAATTAATGCTCCAAATGTTATTGCTCCATAAAATGAAGACGAGCCCTTCTCTTTTCTTATTACATTAATTACTGGAAGTATTACTCCAACTGCTCCTAGTATTATAGTTAGAATGATTGGTGTTGAAGTAAAGTCTATCATTTTTTCTCCTAAATTAGCAATAGTAATACTACGAAGAGTATTCCTGCTCCAAATACATACAAGTATGATTGTGAAATTCCAGTTTGAGTCCCTTGGATAACTTTGGCGCTCCACCCTACTGCCTTTTCTGAACCTTTGTTCATGCCATCTATCACAGTGCTTTCAAAGTATCTCCAAATCCCTCTTGCAAAAAATAACGGTGCAGTTACAAAAGCCCAGTAAATTAGTGAGTTAAGATACCATCTGTTTAAGAAGAATTTGTGTATTGCATAGAAGAATAAATTAGAGTTTACAAATTTCACTGGATCTACAAATCTACCGATATAGAAGATATAACCAAGACCAAATCCCACTGCAAATGCTATAAGTGATCCCATCAATGCTATTGGGTTGATACCACTTAGGAATCCTCCCAGTACTGATTCTGATTCCATAGAAACAGTTTCTTGTCCTGACTCGATTCCAAATGTACTGGCAAGATATTCTGTAAAGAGATGATGAATTCCTTGCTCAGCTGATAGCCCAATTATACCAATGCCTATAGTCAGTATAGCAAGTATTCCATAAGGCACCCACATCGATGCGCTTGCTTCGTGAATGTGATGTCCTTCCTTTTCCATTTTTTCAATGTGTTTGCTTTTGTTTCCAAAGAATACCATACCAATCATTCTCGTAGTGTAAAATGCTGTAATTATGGCAGTGATAAGTGCTATTGCAAACAGAGGTATTGCCCAAGTATTTCCAGACTCGTAGACAGCGGCAAAGATTGCATCTTTGCTCCAGAATCCAGTAGTGATAAATGGTGCACCCATAAGTGCAAGACCGGCAGCCCACATGAACGCGTATGTCTTTCTCATGTATTTTCTCAATCCTCCCATATCTGTCATGAATCTAGAACCAACAACATGTAACAATGATCCTGCAGCCATGAACAATGAAGCTTTAAACATTGCGTGAGAAATCATATGGAAAAATCCAGCTGTATACCCGTCAATGAATTGTTCTGAGAGTCCAGCCACTCCAAGTGCCATCATCATATATCCAATCTGAGAACCTGTAGAATATGCGAGGACTTTTTTTATTTCTGGAGAAACCATTCCTTGAGTAGCAAGTAAGATTGCAGTAATTGCACCAACCCATGCAATGACTTCAAAGAATTGATCCATTGAAATTCCAATTGCTGTAAGTGCAAAGAATAATGGTCCTAATCTTGCGACCAAAAAGACTCCAGCTTTTACCATTGTAGCTGCATGAATCAAAGCAGATACTGCGGTTGGACCAGTCATGGCTTCAAGCAACCATTCGTTTAATGGGAATTGTGCGGATTTTCCAATAGCACCACCAAAGAGCAATACCGCTGCAGGAACTAGTAGACCTTGTGCCGACATTGCAGTAGCCCAAGCTGTGTCATGTGTTAATTCTCTAAAGCCAAATGTTCCAGCAAATGCAAATATCATAAGCATTCCAGCAAGCATCATGATGTCTCCTACTTTTGTCATAATGAATGCCTTTATTCCTGCATGTGTTGGAGAATAGTATTGTAATACACCAAGAGCAGTGTGGCCCTCAGTTCCAACATAATCTTTCTTTTTATCTTGATACCAGAAGCCGATCAGTGCATATGAAGCAAGCCCCACTCCTTCCCATCCAAAGAATAATTGTAAGAAATTATCAGACAAAACAATTAGTTGCATTGAGCCTATAAAGAACAGCATCCAGAACCAGAATCTTGTGATGTTTTTGTCTCCTTTCATGTAGCCTGTGCTATACACCATTATCAAAAATGAAATCCAGCCAACTACGTTTGCCATTATAACTGCAAGTGGATCTGCAAGAACTCCTGCTTTCAGCCCTATTGATGATATCCAAGGTATCTGATCATGTACTTCGTTTCCTTCAAGTGCAGAAGGTAATAGTGTGACTGCTGAAATTGCACTCATCAACGCAAAAGCTACTGCGACTCCACCTGTTCCTCTACTGGAGAATTTTGCAACACCGGGAATTATTAGAGCTGCAACAAATGGTAGAATCCAGATCGCCCAACCGTTAAGTGCACCTGCTCCTAAACCAATCCCTGCAATTTCAAATGCCATGATCTAAACCCCCACCACTCCTTTCATGAAAGGAATTATTTGGTTAAAGAAAATGTCAGGATAGATTCCTACCACTATAGAAAATCCTGCCAGCACCATCATTGGCGCAGTAATATACCAGCTTGCTTCTTTTGTGTTTGAAAGGTTTTCTGGAAGTTTTCCAAAAAATACACGTTTCATCATCCATAAAATGTACGACATGGTGATAACAGTAGAAACTAGTCCTAGACCAAATGTAACCATCCTAATTGTAGAACCTTGTTGTATGGCAGTTTGTAATGCGCCATAAAACAGAGTCCATTCTCCCATGAATCCACTAGTTGGTGGAACTCCCATTATTGTAAGAGCTCCAATCATTGCACAGACTGCAGTAATTGGCATCTTTCCTGCCAGTCCACCAAGTTTTGTCATACTTCTTGTACCAACTTGCAGTATAACGGAACCTGCCATCATGAAGAGCAGCCCTTTGCCAAGTCCGTGTGATACATACATCATTTCTGATCCAGAAAGTCCTAATGCAGATGCAGAACCAATTCCAAATAACAGATAACCCATCTGACTTATGCTAGAGTATGCAAGCAATCTCTTAATGTCGTCTTGCATTAGTGCCATAGCACCACCATAAAGCATGGTTGCTAGTCCCCACAAGTTCAGAAATAGTGCAAAGTGTTCGAACTGTCCAGGCAGAAGCTGAACAATAAGTCTGATAATTCCGTATGCTCCAATTCCGATCATTGCTGGTGACAAGAGTGCACTTATTGGTGTAGGCGCTTCTGCGTGTGCATACGGCAACCATATGTGGAAAATAAATGCAGCAAGTTTTACTCCAAGTCCAATTATTATCGCAACAGCTGCAAATGCAAGAACATCTGGTGGAATGCCCTCCTCTCTAATATCAGCAAAGTTAAAGCTGCCAACGCTAAGTCCAATTGCCAAAAATCCCAAAAGTAAAACAACTGCACCAACATGAGTCCAGAAAAAGAACAGGAGTGCGATTCTTCTTTTTGCACCATATCCATAGAATGCAATTAAGAAGAAACCGGGAATCAACATAACTTCAAAGAAAACAAAAAATTCTATCAGGTTGGTTGCAAGTACAGTCCCAAGCATTCCCATAGCAAAGACAAGATATAATGCAAAGTAAATTCCGATTTGATTATTCAAATATTCTTTAAGAGCAGATGATTCAATGATTGCAGTAGATTGACCATCACCTATCAGTTGTTTTTGATGATGCATTTTTTCTTCAAACTGCTCAGTAATTTTTGTAACCATGTATGGTTTTGAGTAAATTGCAAGCACAGTAGATAAAACATAAATTATTATTGCAAAAGGTGATGCAAGTCCGTCAAGTAAGAATCCAAATTCTCCAAACATCTTAGTCCAAGGATAATGTTCTTCATATGTTCCTGAAAATACTGGAGCAATCATTATTGTAGTGCAATAAAGTAAAATTCCAAAAGTAAACCAAGTTGCTGCAGTAGGTCCAGATTTTCTTCCAAGATAGTAAGCTACAGGCGACAGTAGTAGCGGTAAAAAGACCGCTTGCAACAATACATATTGCACTATCCTTTCAAACTCCTGAAATCAGCAATATCGATATTTTTGTACATCCTGTAGGCAACTATGATCAGTGCGAGTCCAACTGCAACTTCTGCAGCTGCAATAGCTATAGAAAACAATGCGAGTGTTTGTCCTTGGCTATTTGGGATGAATCTAGAAAATGCAACTATGTTAAGATTTGCTGCATTGACAATCATTTCTATTGCAAAAAGCATTCTAATCGCATTTCGCTTTACTGCAAGACCGTATATTCCAATGGCCAAAAGTGCCACTGACACTAAGACAAATTCAATCAGTTCGTTGCTCACTCGTAACATCCTCCCTTCTTGCTAATGTCAAAGCACCGATTACTGCAGACGCCAAAATAAGTCCCATCACAACAAGTGCGGGGGAATAATACGTAAGAAAGTCCTTTCCTATTTCTCTAAAGTCAATAGCTGGAGCATCAACTTCCATTGATTTTATTCCAGAACCAATTATGATAGTTCCTATCCCAAGCATGATCACAATCATCAAACCTATGCCAGCATATCTTCTACGAGGATCTTCGATTTTGTTGAATAGAAGTTCGCGTCGTACTAGCATTACAGTAAATAGTATGAGCACGGCGATCGAGCCCACATAAACAGAGATTTGAAACATTGCAACAAATGGCGCGTCTAAAAGCAAAAAAAATCCAGCAACACCAGCAAGTGTAACCATCAGTGCTATTGAACCATAAATCATTGATCGAATTTCAAGTGCAGCTATTGCAGAACCGATTGTTAAAACAGAGATTGCGAGAAACACAGCATCAGCCATGTGTTGCACCCCGCTTGTCAATTTTTATTTCTACGTCTTGATCCACCTTTGGGTTTACGGCAAGCTGGGCTGGTGTGTAGATTAATGCTTCTTTGCTAAACGAAGAAAGCTCATAATCGTTTGTCATGTACAGAGCATAAAATGGACATGCGTCTACACATAATCCACAGAAGACACATTTCCCATAGTCAATCTGTGGCATTATTGCTTTCTTGTTGTGTTTCCAAGTTTCGTTTACCTTCACCATAGCTATGGCTTCGGCAATCCCTTCGCATGCTATAGCGCAGAGCTGGCAACCGGTACACTTGTCGTGGAACAATATGTGTCGTCCCTTTAGGCCAGCAATTCCTACCCCAGTCTGAGGATCAAATTGAAAGCCATCTCCTACAAACTTTAATTTTTCTTCTGGGTAACGTAATGTGAATCGTTTAACGGCCAGATGTTTTACACCTGAGTTAAGAGCGCGTATTATTCCCACTGCACTGCTCATTGTATTAATCCTCCTGGACCCAAGACACCTGCATATACCAAAGCCAGAGCTATAAAGATGTTAACGAATGCTAATCCAATCAATTTGTACCAACCAGTGTGTAAAAGTAGATCTATTCTAATTCTTGGAAATACACCTCTTGGTAGTAAGATCACAAGTATAACTCCAACAGTTTTGATTGTAAACCACAAAGTAGCGTTTAGCATTTCTTGATCTAATAGAGGTAGACCTGGTACATGTATTGTGATGGGACCCATTTTTATTCCCTCTGTGATTATTTCTTGTGGAAACGGAGGCCATACCATTGGACCGTTCCATCCACCCAAAAACAAAATCGTAAACAAACCAGCAAATGCATACAATTTAAGATATGATCCAAGTTGAACAAGACCATACATCATTCCAGAGAATTCTGTTAACCAACCAGCAACAATTTCACTTTCTGCTTCTGGAAGATCAAACGGAATTCTTTCTAGTTCTGCAAGTATCGTAGTGAAAAACACAATAGCACCAATTGGCATGAAGATAATCCACCAGTAATGTTGTTGTGATTCAACAATTTCTGTCAGATTTAATGTTCCTGTCAAAATAACAATTCCAAGTAATGACAGTATCAATGGAATCTCAAATGAAACCATTTGATGAAGTGCGCGTATTCCACCGATAAATGGATACTTGCTATTTGCAGACCAAGATGAGAGTAGTGTAATTATTGGAAAGAAACCTATCACTGCAAAAACTGCTAATAGGCCTACATCAAGATCTGCCACTACCCAGCCAGGTGCAACAGGAATCAATGAAATAAAAGCTGCTGCAGTTCCAACAAATAACAGCGGAGCAACCCAGAAAATTGGTTTGTCTGCTTTTGCTGGAATGATGATCTCTTTAGATATTAGTTTTAGTCCGTCTCCCATAATTTGCAGTATTCCTTCAATTTTACCACAGTAAAGTGGTCCTACACGAAGCTGCATCTTTGCAAGTAACTTTCTTTCTATGTAAATTGTTCCTGCTGCAAGAAGAGCTGCAAAACCAAATCCAGGAAAAGCAGATATTCTAAAAAAGTCTGTATGCATTAGTGATTTTATTATAGGTAATGTGCGCGATGGATCTGCCAGCCAAGTTAATGCAAGATATGGAGTGAGTAGTTTGTCATTGATTACTGGAAGTTGAATGTAGAACAGTAGAATGAATACAATTGGCAACCCAATTAGTGTGAAAATGACTATGATCCAAAAGATAAGGTCTGTTAGAGACGCTACAAATCTACTTAGTCTAAATTCTGGTGCAATAGATGACATTTACCTATCGGCTTCCACTGGCCAGTAGTTCAGACTCCAATAAACAGCTGGCATGTTTCCAAGTTTTTCTCCTTTAAGTAAATACGGCATGCAGATCAGATTTCTAAACGAACCAACGCTTATTTTGACTCGGTATGGTTCAGGTTTACCATCAGACACAACATACATGCCAAGAGATCCTCTTCCAGATTCAACTCTGCGGTATACTTCCTCGTTTCCACCTTTTGGATTTGGTTTTAGTTTTGTTCTTACTGAACCGGATTTTGGCATCTTCTTTAATGCATCTTTTATTATTCTACAGCTCTCAAGCATGTCAAGGTACGGAACTCGTGATCGTGCATATGAGTCGCCTTCCTTTAGTACTTGAGTTTGGAAGTCTAAGTTATCATAAACATCGTATGGTTCTTTCTTTCTTACATCAAAGTCCACGCCAGCAGAACGAAGAACAGAACCTGTAGTTCCAAGTCGGATTGCATCCATTCTTGATAAAATGCCTGTTCCTTCGGTTCGTTGTTTTAAAACAGGGTTCTGATAGAATATGTCTTCATATTGTTTTAGTCTTTTTTCAAAATAGTCTATTTGTCTTAGACATCTTTCTTCAAAGTTTGCTGGTAAATCGTTTCTTACACCACCTGGTACAAAGTATGAATGTGTTACTCTTGCTCCCGACATTGCTTCTAAAAGATCGATACAAAATTCTCTATCACCCATTGGCCACATGAACATTGTAGAATGTCCTAAGAAAATTCCATAAATTGCAAGCCAATACAAAGTGTAAACACATCGGTTTAGCTCAGACGCTATAACACGAATGTATTTAGCTCGTTCTGGAACTTCAAGTCCTAAAAGATCTTCTACTGCAAGACAATACGGATACAAAATGTTGCAAGAGTCATGAATTACAGGTCTTTCCAAGTGTGGAATGTTTTGTATGTAATTTCTATACTCTGCCATTTTTTCTTCTCCACGATGTACATATCCTGGATCAGGATCACATGAAACGATATAGTCACCGTCAACTTTGATGATAAGTCGCATGTGTCCAGAACCCGGATGTTGTGGACCAACATTTAATGTCATTATCCTGTCGTCAACTTTTTCAAGTTGCATTCCTGGCGGTAGTGGTGTTATCATTTTATCTTCCCTTTATGCCAAAGTCTTTTCTAAAAGGTGGAATATCTGCCCAGTCTTCTGGCAAAAGTAATCTTCTATTATCTGGATGTCCTTCAAAATACACTCCAAGCATCTCAAAGCATTCCCTTTCATGAAATTCTACACTGTAAAAAACATCTCTAAGAGAAGGCATTCTCGTACTATCATGTCCAGGGTTCGGAATGTCTTCTCGTGGTACTCGTGTTGCTAAAGTAAGTACTTGTTTTGCTAATTGTGGTTCTGTATATGAACCCAAGTGATAAACAACCTCGATTTCTTTTGACTTTGGGTAATCTACACCTGTTACTGATTCTGCATGATCAAAATTTAATTCGTCACGAATGAACGTTGCAACATCTAAAATGTTTTCTTTCTTTGCATTTATTCTGATTCGGTTTGGTTTTATAAAACCAATTGTCACTATTGTACCAAATTTAGAAACTACCTTTTCTGCAAGAGATTTTTCAAATTTTGGTTCAACTACAAGAGTGGTTTCTTTTTTGGCAATCTCCGGTTTTGTCTCTACAGTTTCACTGGATTTTTCATCAGTTGTTGTTTCAGAACTCATTATTACCTAACCTTCATTCTCTTAATTTTTTCTTGAAGCAACATGCATCCTTGTATAAGAGTTTCAGGTCTAGGTGGACAGCCTGGGACATAGACATCAACTGGAATCACTCCATCAATTCCTGGCAGAACATTGTACGAGTCAAAGTACAAGCCTCCAGTAATTGCACATGCACCCATCGCAATAACATATTTTGGATCTGGCATTTGATCATACACCATTCTGAGTCGTGGAGCCATTTTTCTTGTAATAGTTCCTTGTACTACAACTAAATCACATTGTCTTAAAGAACCAAAGGCCTCAATGATTCCGAATCTTTCTACATCATATCTAGGACCAGAGGCTGCTCCAAACTCTACACTACAACACGCTGTTTCAATATGCACGGGCCAAAGTGACCAGAGTCTACCCCAATTTAGGGCGTAACCTAGCGGCTTATCAATTGCTTTAATGAGAACATCTCCCAGCTTTCCAAGAAATACATTTGTTGCATGAGATGAGATCAGTTCTTTTTGCAATTGTCATTTCTCCTGATTTTATCATATATCATATTTGATTTAAGAATTACCAAATGTTCCTCCTCCCTGATTGATACAATGCGAATGCAAATGAAGCAAACATTATTCCTAAAAATGCTATTATTGGAAGAGTTGCAGACTTTGGAAGATTTAACAACGTACTTCCCCATGCATACAGAAAAATCGACATGACATCAAAAACAACAAACATCAAGACATAAGCATAATACTGCATCATAAAATGAGTTCGTCCTTCGCCACTTGGAACTTGACCACACTCCATAGGCAAAAACTTGACAGGATTACTTCTTCGTCTTGGTGCAATCATTCTAGAAAGAATCAGGGCAGGTGCTGTTGCTACAATAGCAAATCCAAACATTAGCAATACAGGGCTAAAGCTACCAGCTACCTCTCCTACCAAAGTAGCTAAAAAGCCGGTCGGAGAGTATAAAAATCTATGCACTGTTGTCGATCGTCTTTAATTAAAAAATCGATTTCTGATATTATGATTTTATTATTCATCGCATAGAAATTGTATTATAACACCTACTTGAAAAAAATGAATTTAGTGTGAATGTCCACAGCCACAAGAATCGTGATCATGTTCCATTCCATGTGGATCTTTTTCCATGCATCGTGAGCATTTGTCAGCACCTGTTGGTGAAAAGAATCCTATTCCACATGATACACATTTCATACTTGACATATAGTTACTGCATAAGACCAGTATTTATTGCTGTATACAAAAATAGAAAATAATGATTGATATATACCGTATTCAAAATTGAAGTCATGACAATAAACGTTGGAGACAATGCTCCCAGTTTTACTTTGGTAGATACAGATTTGAAGATGAGGGGTCTTGATGAATTCAAAGACAAAAAAGTCGTGTTGTCATTTTTTGTTGCTGCAAGCTCACCTGTCTGCACAAAAGAGATGTGTACTTTCCGAGATTCTTGGGATCAGATATCTAAATTGGGTGCTCAAGTTATTGGAATAAGTAACGACGGACCATTTGCAAACAAAGCGTTTGCAGAAACACATCATCTTAACTTTCCAATACTTGGAGACTACAAGAGTCAGACAATACGTGATTATGATGTACTGATGCCAGATCTCTTACATGTTAAGGGATATGATGCAGCAAAGCGTTCAGTATTTATCGTTGATGAAAAAGGTAAAGTAGTTTACAAATGGGTTTCAGACAACCCTTTGATAGAACCAAACTACCAAGAGATAATGAATTTTCTAAAAAAGGGAAATTAAATAATTTATAATTTTATTTTTATTCTATTTCCATCATTACATCGTTTTTTGCAACCGATGCTCCTTGTTTTATTTTTATAGACTTGATCAAACCATCTTTGTGTGATTTTATTGAAATTTGCATTTTCATAGATTCCAAGACACATAATACATCTCCTTTTTTTACTTTATCACCGACATTTGCGTTGATAGATACAACTCTTCCAGGAATCTGACTTCGTAGGCTTATTTGAGAATCACCCCTACTCTCAGCACCAGAATTCTTGTAAACTATTTTATCCAGTTCAGAGTGTTTATCAAACGTAATCTGTAAGCCGTCTACTACAACAGTCATCTTGGCGGTGTTGTTATCAAGATATTTTGCTACATGATATCTGTTATCCAACATGAATTCTATTTTGTTAGAAGCCATATTCAGAATCTTGAGATTTCGCTCCTTTTCTTGAATTTTTATTATATATTCTGAATTACCAAGACTTTGCACAATTTCAGCATCAAACTTGTTTCCAAGGTTTTCTATTTTAAATTCCATTTCTATGCCTTATCCAGTTGACTTTTCCAACGAATACTTCCTGTATGTGGTTTGACTCTGCTTTTTAGAAATTCAGAGTGTATTATTGCTGCTGCAAGAGCCGCATCAGTTTTATTCAAGACTCCTTTTTTGATATCATCACGCAATCTGTCTAAAATTTTGAATCTCTCAAGAAAATCAGTTGACAAGTCTCCTTTGATGAATTCTTTGCTATCAAGTATTGTTTTGTATAGAGGTATTGATGTCTCAACACCCTCAATGTAAAAGTCTGAGAGAGCCATCTGCATTTTTTGTCTGGATTCTTCAAAAGTTTCTCCCCATGTTACAACTTTTGCCATCAGAGAATCATAGTATGGAGAAACGGTACATCCAGGATATAGATATGTATCAACTCTTACACCTGGGCCAGATGGAATGTTTACATCTGGAATTGGTCCCGTCGATGGCGCAAAGTCAAGGAATGTATCTTCTGCATTTATTCTACATTCTATTGCACATCCTTTCAGCTTCAAATCTTTTTGTTTAAATGGAATTTCTTTTCCATTTGCAATATCTATTTGTAGTTTTACAAGGTCAAGGCCTGAAACAAGCTCTGTTACAGGATGTTCTACTTGAAGTCGTGCGTTAATTTCTATAAAATAAAATGTCCCATCATCCAGTCTTAGAAATTCTGCAGTTCCCGCATTAGTATAATCAACTGCAATAGCAGCATTTACTGCAATCTTTCCTACTTCATCACGTATTTTTTGATCAACAACCGGTGAGGGCGACATCTCAATGAGCTTCTGGTGTCTTCTCTGAATGGAACATTCTCTTTCAAAGATATGTACGGCATTCCCATGTTTATCTCTGAATAATTGAAATTCTATGTGTCGTATTTTTGGAAGAAACTTTTCCACAAAGAGTGCAGATTTACCAAATGCTGCTTTTGATTCACCAGATGCAACTTCAAAAGCCTCTCTTAGTTCTTTTTCATTATTTACTAATCTGATTCCTCTTCCTCCACCACCAAAAACTGACTTGAGTAAAACTGGATATCCTATTTGGTGAGCAATATCAAGTGCTTTTTCTACCTCTTCTACTATGCCTGGACTTCCTGGCACAGTAGGTACCTTGGCTTTTATCATTGCGTCTTTGCACAACATTTTGTCTCCACAAAGTCTCATCGATTTGCCACTTGGGCCAATAAAGTTTAGTTTTTTCCTTTCACAAAGATCTGCAAAGTCATTATTTTCTGAAAGAAATCCATATCCAGGATGAATTGCGTCCGCTCCTGAACTAAGTGCAACTTCAATTATTTTTTCCATGTTAAGATAGCTTTGCGATGGAGGAGCTGCACCTATGTGATAAGCTTCCGACGCCATCTTAATGTGACGTGAATTTACATCTTCATCAGAATATACTGCAACAGATTTCAAGCCATAAGTTTTGCATGCTTTGATCACACGTATGGCAATTTCTCCTCTATTTGCTATCAGAATTTTTTCAATCATGTACAATCATAGATTTATGTTTCCATGTTTTCGTGGGAGTCTTTTTTCACGTTTGTTAGCAAGAGATTCTAATGCTTTAATTATCATTGGTCTTGTTTCTGCAGGATCCAATACTGCGTCAACTGTTCCGTATGATGCTGCGACGTAAGGATTAGCAAACTTTTCTGTAAAGTTGTCGACAAGTTGTTTTTTAAAAGCTTCTGGATCTTTTGCAGCTGCGATTTCTTTTCTGTTCATTATTTTTACTGCTGCTTCAGAACCAAGTACGGCTATCTGAGCTGTAGGCCAAGCATAGTTCATGTCAGTCCCAAGGTTTTTGCTTGCCATAGCAATGTAAGCGCCACCATAAGCTTTGCCAATTATTACAGTTATTTTTGGCACAGTTGCTTCGCAATATGCGTACAAAAGCTTGCTTCCATGCCTAATTATGCCACTATGTTCTTGTTGTGTTCCAGGCATGTATCCCGGAGTATCCACAAAAGTGACAATTGGTATATTATAACAATCACAGAATCTGATGAATCTTGCTGCTTTATTAGACGAATCAATATCCAATGCACCAGCAAGTACTATTGGTTGATTTGCTACAATTCCTACTGTCCTACCATTCATCCTCCCAAACCCAACTATAACATTTGGTGCAAATAGTTCATGCACCTCAAAAAATACATGGTTGTCTAAGATGGAATAAATTATCTCTTTCATATCATATGGTTGCAGAGGATTTTCTGGTATAATGTTTATCAGATTGTTATCTAGTCTGTTTGGATCATCGTTTGTTTGTACAATAGGAGGTTCCTCAGTATTATTTTGTGGAATATAAGATAATAGAGTTCTTACATAATCCATACACTGATATTCATTTTTTGCAACAAAGTGTGCAACACCGCTATTTTTTCCGTGCGACATTGCACCACCAAGCTCATCAAATGACACTTCTTCTCCAAGAACAGTTTTTACAACTTCTGGTCCTGTAACAAACATTGTAGCTAATTTGTCGACCATTATAACAAAATCTGTCATTGCGGGAGAATATACAGCACCACCTGCAGATGGACCGATGCTTGCAGTGATTTGTGGTATAACTCCTGATGCTAGTTGGTTATGATAAAAAATGTCAGCAAATCCATCAAGACTCAGAATTCCTTCTTGTATTCTTGCACCACCAGAATCAATTATACCAATTATTGGACAGCCCACTTTCATTGCATGATCCATTACTTTTGCTATTTTTTTAGAACCCATCTCACTGAGAGTGCCACCAAGCACGGTAAAATCATAAGCAAAAAGGAAAACCTGTCTTCCGTTTATAGTTCCATAACCTGTAATGACTCCATCACCAAAGAATTTTTTGTCTTGCATCTCAAATTCATGATAGTGATGTGTCGTAAGCGCATCAATTTCTGTAAAACTACCTTCATCAAGCAAAAGATCAATTCTCTCTCTTGCTGTCAGTTTGCCTTTTTCATGTTGGGAAAGAATTTTGTCTTGTCCTCCACTCTGATTTGCGTCTCTTCTTTTTTGTAAAAAATTTTTAATTTTATCAGAGTGCATTAGTTTCAATTAAAAACAAGTTGCATCCTATATTAATTTAATCAGGTTTATTCTTGGAGTTCGTCTCGTTCACCCTTGGCAGTTCTAAAAACATTCATGCCAAGATAGAAATTTTCGTACAGATACTCCAAATGTTTTCAAATCCGCTTCCGCAAGGCTGATTTGTTCATCTGTTGCAGTAGGATCTGATCTCAATTTTTCTAGTTTTTCTTTTGTTTCTGCCAAAAGTTTCTCTATTCCAACTTCACAATTTGATGTTCCTTTGAATTCTGGACTTGGAACATGTTTAGGCTTGTAATCTGGAATGATTGAATAGTTAAACATAGATGTTTTTTTCTTTTAGATTAAATTTTAAGATTTAGAATTGGAAATTTTTTGCTTACGGCTTTTTGATATGATGCAAATGGATCGTCCAAATCATTACATTTTTTACATATGCATAGTTGTGACACCTTAGAAAGATCACAATCATCTCTAAATTCACATTTGGAACAACCTGCAGGTCCTCCACAAACAAGACACCGAAGCTCTACAACTTCGGCGCATGCAAGATGTTTTACTCCTAATCCCTTGGCCCAAAGCCCTACATCATTTATCTCAATTTTCTTTTTACACACCACACATGTACCTGGAAATTTCATTGGCATTTTACGCCAGCTCATTTTAATGTCAATATCTCCTTTTGCAAAATTTCATTGTGAGTCTCGTCAAGACCCAAGTCAAGAGTTTTGTTTTTCATACAGAACAAAAGATATGGAAAGTAAAAGGTAGCAAAACTGCTTGTTGATACATGCATTCTTTTTGCAAGTATTGATATCAATCCTCGTATTGCTTTGCCATCCCATCTTAATCTGTTAAGAACAGGCCATGGTAGATTAAATTGCGAATATCTTGCAGCTGTACCTTCTTTGTATAAACCAAGCAGTACAGAATCTAGATATCTTAAGAGTCTCCACTCTTGAGTTTTCATTATTTTTCCATAAATCAAATCTGCCTCGGAGATAACTTGAAGCATTCTTTGCATGTCATCTTTTGTTAGATCACTTGTTATGACACTAGAGTAAAAGGCCTGAATTTTTTCTCGTGGATTGATTCTTAATGAATACAGTATAGCTCGTGCTTCATCAACAGATTTAGCCTTGAAAAATGCGTTTACTGATTCCTCTACATCTGCAGATTGAAACGATTTCTCAGTTTGTGGTTCAAATCCAGTAACAAGAGCTTGTACAGAATTAAGCATTGATCGAATATCTCCTTGTGACCTTACTACAAGTCTAAGTAGAGTACCTGCACTTAGTGATGCACTTTCTTTTTTTAGAATTGATTCAAGGTATAATCTGAGCAACCTTGGTGGGATAGGTTTGAGCAGGATTGTTTTGGTTGCTTTTTTTATGCTTTTCATCTTATCTGATCTGTCAGAATTTGCAGCTAAAACTATTGGTACAGTGGGTTCTTTTAGAATATCAACAAGTGCTTCAACACCACCATAGTCGGATCTTCCATGAATACCGTCTACTTCATCTACAAAAATCATTGGCTTGCCAAGAAGACTTGAATTTCCAAGTACAGGAGTAAGCAATTCTTGAATTCTTTGTTTGTTTCGCATGTCACTTGCATTAAGTCCTATAAGATCATAACCAAATTGTTTTGCACAAAGTGTTGCAAGAGTAGTTTTTCCTGTACCTGGAGGACCTACAAGCAAGATTGGTTTTACTCCCTTTATCCACTTTCCAAACCACTCTACGATTGAAACTTTGGCTTCCTCATTTCCAATTAGATCAAGCAGATTTTTTGGTCTGTATTTTTCTGACCACATCATGTTTATCACTTTGGCAGATTGGCAGAGAATTCTGACCAAAGATTTTCTTTTTGTAATTGATTGAACCAAAAGAGATTGTAATGTTCAACTGTTAGAAATAGAAACTCTAGAAAGTTTTTATGTGAAAAGTTTTCTGGTAATAATTCAAGCGCAAGTCTTGCCTCATTTAGATATAGATTACTTTTTTCTATTGTAAGCTCAAAGCCTTTTTTTACATTACCAGTAAGCAGACTGTAGTAAAGGGGCCATGATGGAATCTTGACAAACTTATTTTTGATGGAATCTTCGATCTCATTTCCGCATCCAACTGATTCAGCTGCTTTTGCCATGCCAAGATGAAATATCTCACCAAGCGGTTTTCTGTTTAGGGCCATATTTCTTCCCGCAGTTCCCATAACTGCTCTGTATTTTTTGTAACATTGCATCATTTCTTCCTCAGATATGGTAGTAGGTTTTGTCTTTAGTTTGAAATCAAGATATTGACCAATTCTCGCATCCTTGAATCCATGTTCAAATGCTTCAAGAACTTCCTTTCCCCCTTTTGCTATTTTGTATCTTGCAAGCTTTAGTAGATAGGGATTCATTAGTTTGTAGTCATCAAGATACTCCAAGTCTTCATCTTTGTCCATAATTCTGTCCATTGGTTCACTCAAATCTATTGCAATAATATGACCGTCAATCACGGTGGTTCGTAATTCTGAATCTTGTTTATCACCAAAATATTCTGAAGATGCGTCATATAGTGCACTAAAAACAGGCAGGGTCATCTTAACAAAATTTGAATTTAAAATTCTTGAAACCCTATCTGTTAGTGTTTCATGATTTTTAAGTCTAGTTTTTACTATGTCTATTTGAGAATGGTCTAGCATTATTTCGTTGGATCCAATTTCTTCTGCAAATTTTTGTTGTGTTGTATTAGGCGATGAATCAGATTTAATTTCATTTAGTAAGTCATTGGTGAATCGTTTTACAAAGTTTGAAAATTCTTCTTCTGCTTCTTTTTTGTATTTGTCAAATTGTCTGTAACCCTTACTTTTGAAAAGAGCTTGTTTTACAATTTCTTTGCCAGGTTTTGTGCCTAAAAGTGCATCTTTGCTAAAAATCGATTCATCTTTGCTACCCACATAATGGCAAATCTTGTTTTATTATTTATGCATTGAGTTACTTTAGAGTTATTTGGAATAAATTAGGATGTAAGATGAGGAAGAATATGGAAGTTATCGAAGTATTATTAGAAGCATCAAAACGAGTCTATGATAATGTAAAACACCTAGCAGGCACAAAAGAATCCGGTGGAGATTTTGGTAGAGGTGCGGGGGGAGACATATCAAGAAAGATAGATGTTGTTGCAGAAAAAACAGTCCTGGATTATCTAAAAGAGATAAAATTTGATTGTGTAGTTCTTGGCGAAGAATGCGGTCAAGTTGAGCTTTCAAAAAATCCAAGAGGATTTATCATTATGGATGCAGTCGATGGTTCTACAAATGCTGTAAGAGGGCTACCGTTTTTTTGTTGTTCTCTTGCATTTGCCACAGACAATAAGCTAAGTTCCGTTACAGACGGAGTAGTAATAGACCTTTCAAGAGGAGATATGTATTATGCAACAAAAGGCAAAGGTGCTTTTCTAAATGGAACGAAAATTTCTGTTAATAGTGATGAAAATCCAATCTATTTTGTTTTAGGTCTTAATATATCTGGAATTTCACCAAAAGTGCTTGAAGCGTTATCGCCAATAATTGCGTCTTCAAACCACATCAGGCATTTTGGTGCAAATGCACTAGAATTTGGAATGCTCGCTAGAGGCCTTATTGATGTATTTGTTGATTTAAGGGATAAAATACGAGTCACGGATATTGCTGCAGGCCTTCTGGTTGCCTTAGAAGCTGGAGGATATGTTGTTGATAAGAATGGAAAACCTCTCGATTCTGATCTAGGTTATCAAAACAAGCTCTCTTTTATTGCAGCTGCAAATAAAAAAGCTCTTGATGATATAATGAATAAGCTAAATCATAAATAGCTATAAAAAATACAATTGTTTTTATTTTTCATCAGTTTTCAAATAAAGTAAAATGGCGCCCTTGGCGGGATTTGAACACGCGTCGAGGCCGTGACAGGGCCCCATTCTAGACCGGGTTTTACGAGGAATGGATTTTCTCCATGCTCCACTATACTACAAGGGCGTCGGAGTAAGCTGGACAAAAATCTGAGTTTAAAGGTTTCTATTAAATCAAAAAATTTTGTAAAAGACTAAATTATACACAACTATCAGACTTCGCATTGGGTTCGTAGCTCAGCCAGGTAGAGTACCGGACTTTTAATCCGGCTGTCCGGGGTCCGAATCCCCGCGAACCCGCCAAACGTTTTATTACGCATGAAAAATGAGTAGAACGAATTTTTTTAAACGGATCATTATTGTAAATGTAATAAGCGTATGATTGGCATTATAGGGTTCTAGTATTTACAAATGATACTCTTCTAACGGTTACAAATATAGTTTTTGTATTAGCATCACTTGCATTTGGAGTAACACTAACAAGTTCTAGATATAGTTAGTTCCAAAAATAAAAAAAGAGGACTAACTAACTTAGGTTCAGTTCTGGGAATTCTGCTTGTTTAACTCCCAAATCATGTTCGAGCGTTCTAATTTTTTTAGCGTATTCAGTCATTTTTGCGGTATCAGACTGCACTTTGGCAATCTTATAACCTCTCCACGCTTTCTTTAGTGCTCCCCATGTTTGACCTATAGTGTAGTTAGGTTTTTCGGATTGTGGGTGTATGAATTGAAACATACTGCTTACCTCATTACGAGAATTTTTTATCTAGAGGTATGTGAATCAAAATCAATGGAAAAGTCAAGATTACTACATCAAAATCTAGCTTTTATAGTAAGGAATTTGGCAAAAAAATGTAGATTAACTCTGTATTCATAAATTATTTTGTTATTGTTCTTATCTTAGCAACAAGATTTTCAAAGGCAACTTTAACTTCGTTTGTCCTTTTAACAGTTCCAATCCTATATGCTTGAATCTTTTTTTTCCTGTTTAAAATCATGCGTTGTTGTTCTGACTTTCCTGAAGAACCGAGGGATGTCCTTTGTTCAAGTGATGAATGCGCATTCATTGACTTTATTACTCCGTACAGTTCTTTTGGATCTATTTTATACCCACTAAGAGATTTTTTGATTTCAGGAAGAGGGAGTGATGAGAGAGGCTTTTGTAAATTTGAGGCAGTTTGTACTAGTTGACCAACAATCTTGTGGGCAGTTCTAAAAGGAAGTCCTTTTTTGACAAGATGTTCTGCAATGTCTAATGAAATAGAGTAGCCTGAATCTATTGCTTTTTTCATTCTATGTTTGTTAACTTTCATGGTTTTCAACATGGCATTGTTCACTAAAAGTGTGGATATTGCAATTTTTGAAGCTGGCCAAATCGATGTTTTAATCTGCTGTAAATCCCTGCTATATCCTGAAGGAAGACCTTTGATGTTTGAAAGAATGGCCATTTGATATCCAATTACTTGTGCAGTCTTTCCACGTGTAAGCTCAAGTATGTCTGGGTTCTTTTTTTGCGGCATGACACTTGATGTTGATGCAAACTGGTCTGAAAGTTCTATGAATGAAAATTCCGATGTTGACCAAATGATAAAGTCTTCTGCAAGTCGACTCAAGTTTGTCATAAGAATTGCAACCTGTCCTACATATTCTGCCACAAAGTCGCGAGTGCCAGTTGCATCAATAGAGTTTTCAATTAGACCCTTGAATCCAAGCATCTTTGCAGTGCTTTGCCTATCAATTGGTAAGCTTGTTCCTCCTACAGGTCCAGCACCAAGTGGAGATTCATTTACTCTGCCATATGTTACATAGAATCGGTCTAAATCTCTAAACAAGGCGTCAGCATATGCAAGCAGATAATGTGAAAAAACTCCTACTTGAGCTTGTTGGAGATGAGTATAAAGTGGCATTATAGCATCACTGTTTTTTTCAGCTAAAGATACAAGAGTTTCTATCATTTCTAAAAGACAGGAACATATTGTGTTAATATCGTCTCGAATTTTCATTCTGATATCAAGTGAGACCTGATCATTTCGTGAGCGTGCAGTATGCATTTTACCGCCAGCTTGCTTTCCTGCTTTTTTTATGATTAGAGACTCTATTAGCTCATGAATGTCTTCAGAATCTGATTTTATTGATAGATTTTCTTTTTTTAATTTTTCAAGAGATGATAAAATTTTTGTTGCTTCTTTTTTTGTGATTATTTTATTTTCATAAAGCATTATTGTATGAGCTTGACTGCCCCAAATGTCGTATAGTGCAATTTCTTTATCTTCTGAAATTGATGAAAGATAGTCCAGAGTGTGTTCATCCAAATTTTCTGTAAATCTAGATCGATACATTAATTTAGAAATTAGAATGGTTATATATAGCATAGACGGTTTTTTATTATGGCACAAGAAAGTCAGCAATTAAGAAGAATGATTTTTGATGAATTGACAAAAATTGTAGATCCTGAAATAAATGTCTCCATAATGGAACTTGAGCTTATAGACAACATAGACATTAATGGTTCAGCGGTGAAGATAGATTTACACTTAACAAGTCCCTTTTGCCCAGCCATATTTGGTTTTAAAATAGCACAAGATGTACATGATAATTTGTTAAAGATTGATGGCATTGATGACATCAAGTTGAATGTTTCAAATCATTTCATGGCAGAAGCCATAAACAATCAAGTGAACGCAAGCAAGAATCCAAAAAAACCTTAGTTATTTTCTAAATCCTAACAGATATCCTCGGAGCAATTGTATTCCCATAGCAGGATCAACCCCTTTTGGACAAACTTGGCTACAGGAACCAGCAAAGTGACATCGCCATATTCCATGTGAATCATCTATTATTTTTAGTCGATCTTTTTTACCAGCGTCTCTGTTATCTGCGACATAACGATAAGCTTGAGCTAGTGCTTGTGGTCCAATAAATGATGAATCTGTAGCCATGGTTGGACATGCAGAATTACATAATCCACATTTTATGCAGTACGAAAACTGTAGATACTCTTCAACTTCTTTTGGAGTCTGTAAAAATTCTTTTGTGTCTTCAGCGACTTCTGAATCATCTCTGATTATGTATGGTTTTAGTTTTTTATGTGTTGAAAAGAATTGTGTAAAGTCTACTGCCAGATCTCTAAGAATTGGAAAATTATCCATTGGTTCTACTGTAACTACATTTGAATTAAGTTCTGAAATTTTTGTGTAACATGCAAGAGCCGGCTTTCCATTTATTTTCATTCCACAAGATCCACATGATGCTTGTCTGCAAGAATATCTTACTGCGACTGAAGGATCCAGATGTTGTTTTACAGATAAAATTACGTCTAAAACTGTTGTCCATTTTTGAACAGGAACCTTAAACTCTACAAATGTTGCAGCCGAGTCAGTTTTTGGATTGAATTTTGAGATCCTCAGAGTTACTGAATTAGTAGAAGAAACTATTGTAGAAGGGGATTCATCAGAGAGTTTTGGAGTTATTGCAGCCATGTTACATTCCAAATCCTGCCATCAATATAGTCCTAGATCCATAGGCGACAAGTACAGCAATGGCAGCAATACAACCATAATTAACAGCTTTTTCATATCCAACACCTTGTTTTAATTCTATTAGAATTACTCTTAATCCATTAAATCCATGTACTGAAAGCAAGATGAGTATTAATTCTAGCATAATCGCATATGGTAAAAAGTGATAATTTGCTATCACACTTTCGTATTGTAAAGATTCGGAAAAGTTCTGTGTCATTCTAAATAGAATATGTATAGCTACAAGTACCACTGCTCCAAGTGCTGTACCGTAATGTATTTTCATAATTACGCTTTCTTGCATTTTACTCACCAAACAAAACTGCCAAGCCATACATCATTGCCAATGCCGCAAGTCCAATTGAAGCTAAGATGCATAGTTTGTGTCTTGAGTTTAACGACGCTGGTTTGTATGGATAGTCTGGTCTGCCTGGTTTACCAACTCCCACACCACCTTGACCAAGCATTACTCTTATTCCGTTTACAGTATGAAAGACACACATTCCTATAACTATGGTAAGTATGATATGACCTTCTGTTGTCTGAGTAAGCTCTAACATTTTTTGCCATGCTTCTTTACCATTAACTATTGAACTTGTTTCAAAGACATGAGCTATAAAGTATACTAGTAATCCTAGTCCAGTAAGACGCATAAGCCAGTATGCAACTCGTTCTAGTCCATATCTACCTGGATTTAACCAACCTTTTATTCCCTCACGATTTGATTGTCTTTCCATCAGTATTTTCTCTCCACAGGCTTATATTTAGTAATAGTGACAGGATGTTCTTTCAGTATTGGTTCTTTAATATCATAATAAGCAAGAGTGTGATGTAAAAAGTTCTTATCATCTCTTGCTGGATAATCTATCCTTGCGTGAGCACCTCTAGATTCTTTTCTCTTTATTGCTCCAACTAATATAACTTCAGCGATGCGGAATATAGAATCGAGTTCCATAACATTTGTAAAATTAGTATTGTACTCGCTTGCTTTATCGTCAACATGTTTCCATGTTTTTTCTTTCAAGTCACGTAGTTTCTTTAACCCATCAACCAAATCTTTTTCATTTCTAAACACGTATGCTTTTTCATTCATCATATCAGTAACTTGTTGTTTTACTTCGTATGGATTTGCATCACCATGACCACGGAATATTCCATCATAGATTCTTTTTTCTTCTAAAGCTACAAGGTGTAAGGGAAATGGTGATGTTTTAGTATCTAGGACATATCTTGCTGCAAGTTCACCTGTAATTTTTCCCCAGACAATACATTCACTTGTAGAGTTGGCGCCCAATCTATTTGCTCCATGTGTACTGTTACAGGCAGCTTCTCCAGCAGCCCATATTCCCTGTATTTCTGTGGCTCCGTCAATATCAGTATGAATCCCGCCCATCATGTAATGACATACTGGTCTTACATCAATTGGTTCATTACCTAGATCAACTCCTGAAAATTTCATAGATATTTCTCTGATAGCAGCAAGTTTTTCTTTTATTACATTATCACCTAAGTGTCGGAGATCTAGTTTTAGACAATCGACTCCTGTTTCATTTTTAAAGCCACGACCATCAGACATCTCAGTCATCATGGAACGAGAAACTATGTCTCGCGGCGCAAGTTCCATCAATCCTGGGGCATACCTTTTCATGAATCTTTCACCATCCTTGTTGATAAGATAACCACCCTCGCCTCGTGCTGCTTCAGTAATTAGTATGCCAGAAGGCAGAATTCCCGTAGGATGGAATTGAACAAACTCCATGTCTTTTAGTGCAAGGCCAGCTCTGTATGCCATATCAAGTCCATCAGGTGTTGATGAAAGCGCGTATGTTGAATAGCTGTAAACTCTTCCTGCACCACCTGTTGCAATTATCAATGCTTTAGCTTTTATGGTGTAAAAAGTTCCTGATGAAAGTTCGATTGCAGTTATTCCACAAAATCTCTGACCATCATGTATTATCGATGTCACAAACCATTCATTGAAGAATTCAATATTATCAAATTTTTGGCAGGTATCATACAAAGTTTGCATTTCATAAAATCCAACTTTATCTTGGGCATATGTTGCCCTTGGAAAACTATAACCACCAAACCTTCTTTGATCTATTCTTCCATCTTCTCTACGTGACCAAGGCATCCCCCAATGTTCAAGCTGATAAATTTCAGAGGGCATTTCATGTACTAGTCTTTCCACAACATCTTGATCAGCAAGAAAGTCGCTTCCTTTTACTGTGTCATATACATGTGATTCTAAGCTATCTCCTTCTTCAGGAAAAAGAACAGCTGCAGTTCCGCCCTCTGCGGAAACAGAATGTGAACGCATAACTTGTAGTTTTGAAATTACTGCAATTTTGATCTTTGAGCTTGTCTTTGCAGCTTGGATTGCAGCTCTTAAACCAGCAAGACCAGAGCCGACAATTAGCAGATCGTGTTCTATCGTGTCGGTCATATGTTTAGACCTCTACCTTTTCAAATTAGATAAATATGTCTTATGAAGTCTCCATGCAAATTTGAATCGAATCGTTAATATATATCACTAGTGATATCGCTAGTGATGTTATCACAGTGGATACAGCGAGTTGGAAGTGTAGTTCCAAGAGGATTTTCAAGATATTTCATACTTGAAACTCTAAAGAAACAACCCTGTACCGGTAAAGAAATAATCGACTTTGCAGTGAAACAAAGTGACGGCAAATGGAAACCCTCTCCTGGGTTGATCTATCCCTTGCTTGGCAGACTTTTAGATGATGGACTTATTGAAGAAACAAAAGATGGTAAATATCAGATAACTAGGAAAGGCAGAGCCATGACAGATGATCTTGAAACGTTAAATAACATAGTAAAAAATCAGCTCGATGTGATGTTTAGAATAGGAGGTATCGGAAAATTTGTCGCTATGGATCTTCTTGAACGCATAACAAGCATAGGAAACTCTCTTAGCTCTAATGTATCAAATATGACAAAAGAAGAAACTACAAAATACAAGAAATTTCTAGAGTCTGAACTTCATAAAGTAGAATCCTCAGAAAAAAAATCTCGCGGTAAAGAGATCAAAATCAACTAAACCATAAATAATTGTCATTAACACTATCAACAGTTGCCAACACTTAGAAAATTACTATATGATAATTCTAAACCGTTTGTTGTTCCTGGCGTATATGATGCCATAGGAGCAAAAATTGCTCAAAAGATAGGTTTTGAAGCCATGTTTCAGACAGGATATGGTACTTCAGCTACGCTTCTTGGAATGCCAGACTATGGGTTTATTGGTGCTGCAGAAACTGTAGAAAACGCTCGTAGAATTTGTGCTGCAGTATCTGTTCCGGTAATTGTAGATGCAGATACTGGATATGGCAACCCTCTCAGTGTTTGGAAAATAGTAAAAGAATTAGAATCTGCAGGAGCTTCTGGAATTTTTCTTGAGGATCAAAAATGGCCAAAAAGATGTGGACACATGATAGGAAAAGAGGTAGTTCCAAAAGAAGAATATGTAGAAAAATTACGAGCTGCATTAGATGCAAGAAAAAGTAAAGACTTCATAATTGTTGCAAGGACTGATGCAAGAGCATCCGAGGGACTCGATGAAGCAATAGAACGTGGCCTTCAATACAAAAAGATTGGAGCTGATGCAATTTTTGTTGAAGCACCAAAGTCTGTTGCAGAGATGAAAAAGATTGGAAAATCTATTAACGCACCTTTAGTTGCCAATATGATTGAAGGAGGAGCAACGCCTCTTCTTTCTACTAAAATGCTTCACAAAATGGGATTCAAACTAATTTTGTATCCTCTGTCAATTCTTTATGCAAATACATTTGCATCTATACAAATTCTGCGTGAACTTAGAAAATCAGGTACAACCTCTAGGCTCAAAAAGAATCTCGTCGCATTTGATCAATTCAACGATATCGTAGACTTATCAAAATATAGAAAAATGGAAAATAAGTACGGCCATAAATTTTAAAACAACAAAAAGAAAGGAAAAATCCTCTCAAGGTTTTCCTATGAAGTGTTTCTTTTTACTTCTATTTCTATGGTGGAAACGTTTCTTGGTCGTCCATCTTGTGATTGAAGTAGTTCTGATCCGATCTTGATGTCTCCGATAGAATAGCCAGCATTCTCGGTTTTTCGTGCAACTATCTGTGCTACATCAACTGCACGTCCAATGCTAAGCCCTCTTGCCTTGATAGATATTTTTGGTTGGTTTGCCAACTGTATTAGCGTAGACGTAACATACGCCATCAGTGGTTTTTTTCCTATAAAGATAGTCTCAAATGATTCAGACATGTTAAATCCTAACACCGGAGGATAATTTAAATCTAAGAATATGAGAATTGGTTAGATGAAGTTTTTTATTTATTTTTTAGTTTTTTTTGGCATAAGTTTTGGTCATGCCTACGGATATGAAGAAATAATCACATCAAATTTTAAAGTTGTTAACACATTGGGAGAGGAGATAAAATCACCTCTGGTAGGACAACAGCTTAACCTACAAACTTCCCTTACAAATGTCAGTAACGAAGAAATGGATTGGGCATACATTGTACAAATAATTGACTCAAAAGGAGCTATAGCGGATCTTAGTTTTTCAAAAGGCTCACTTGTTAAAAATCAAACCCTAACGACAGCTCTTTTTTGGACTCCACATAAAGATGGAATTTATAAAATTGAAACTTTCGTGTGGAATAATTTAAGCGATATGAGTGCATTATCTCCCAAATCTACTTTTACAATAACAGTAACATAAACAGAAAACCGAATTTCAATTATTACACATCATAATTTTTTATTAAATAATTTAAAATGGACCGAGTGGGATTTGAACCCACGATCTCACCCATGCCAAGGGCGTATCCTACCAGGCTAGACGACCGGCCCAAATTTTTACAATCAGAATGGTATTCTGATTTGCATTAGCTTTTTTCAAGCCGTTATTAACGTTTAGCTGTATTTGGAAAATCGTCTTTAACCAAAACAACATAAGATATTTAACTATCAGGTACGACACATTTCGCGTGGTCGTTGATAACCAAGCGACTTTGACATTCGTTCAAGTCCAAAAAGAAGATCTTGCGATTTTTAGACTCGTGCCAAAAGAGGGACCCGTTCCAGAATACAAACCGGGTCAATTCATAACAGTAGGAATGCATGTTCCAAGCGAAAATAAGATTATACGAAGAGCATATTCTATTGCATCAAATCCAGAAAACAGGAAATTTGTTGAGTTGTACATAAGATGGGTACGAAAACCTCTACCAGGTCGTCTTACTACACAGCTCTTTAGTGCAAAAGAAGGAGATGAGATAGTTTGGGTTAAACCAACTGGTGCATTTACACTTGATGACAAAAAAGCTGACGGTACAAAAGATGATAGGAGAGTAATTTGTTTGGGTGGAGGTACTGGTTTAGCTCCGTTTGTCAGTCTTGCTCAATCTCTACATGCTACTGGAAGCAATAGAGAGATTATAGTGTTACATGGAGCAAGTTATGTTGATGAACTTGGTTACAAAGAACTTTTGACTGATTTAGAAAATGAAAGTCTAGACAAGGGCAAAGATAAGTGGAATTTCAGATATAGAGCAACTATCAGTAGGCCTCAAGAATGGTTTAACAGATCTTGGAGCGGACAAATCGGCAGAGTAGAAACTTTCCTTAGATCAAAAGATGGCGAACAGTCACCTCTTGAAAAGCTAGTTGGTGAAAAAATTACAAAAGAAAACACCATATTTTTCATTTGCGGCTGGCAAGGAACTATAGATGGATGTATGGATTATCTAGGACCAAAGGGTTTTGTCACTGAAAGAAATAAGCGGCCAGATAAGAGCTTTGAGATAAAGTACGAATCGTACGGATAGAATAAAATTTCCCTTGAAAAGATAATATTGCATAGCCAGGGGCTGATCTGCGGGGACGTAGGTCAGCTTGGTAGACTGCCAGCCTCGGGCGCTGGATGTCGTGGG
>CAYSWR010000008.1:0-47303 GCA_964434855.1 uncultured Nitrosopumilaceae archaeon
GTTTTACATGAACGGCGGATCCAAAATTATGGTTAGACATGTATTGTCACCACTGAGAATTGCCTTCTATTCTAATAAGGAAGATCAGACTTTCGAAATTTGAGCGCATGGTATGGAAAGTGTCACAAAAAAAGGAATCGAGGTAAAGATCGAATGGATTCTTCGCATAGCCATCTTCGGAACATTTTTGGGTCATGGCGCATTAGCACTCCAACTCAAGTCTTCATTTCTTACTCTAATAGAAGGAATGACTGGAATTTCAGGATCTTTAGCTGAAAACATTCTCCTAACTATCGGAACTGTTGATATCATTACTGCGATTTTTGCAATTGTGTATCCTTTCAGACTTCTTTTGATGTGGGCCACAGTTTGGAGCTTTCTTACTGCCCTTGCCAGACCTGTATCCGGCGAGCCTGTTTGGGATTTTGTAGAAAGATGGGCAAACTGGGGCGCTCCGTTAGCTTTGCTTTATCTTAAAACTATTCCAGCAAACTTCAAGATGCTTTTCAAACTTTGAATCGAATCAGAAGGGAAGCTAAACAATATTGTTCTAAGTTGAAATAAGATTCAATTTAGAAATTTTGTTAATTATGTGCGGATCTGGTAAGATTATACCATCATCATGTGACTATTAGTTATTATGACGATGGCGTCTCTAACGGACCGTGTGGTCTGTTTGCCCGCATGGAAAATAAAAGCACACCAAAGGCGATGAAAACACCTGTCACAATCATGTATGTCTGCATCGAGTCCATGATATTGATATGTCAGGATTGTATTTACGATAGATTGTGTCGGCATTAATTGCAAATACTTTACAGGTCAAGGAAAATTTTGTGTAATCATCATCTAATGTTTCAAATACGTGGAATCAAACTTAATAATCAACAGGTATTTTTTATATCTGATTCTGTTTGTATGATTATTGAGTGCAAGTGGTAATTCAAAACTAATAGGTATCAGTGTTACTGCAATCGCAATAGCTTTAGCAGCAATCCTTGTTTCCTCATACTCTCTCACTAACACTGCAACTTCAGGTGAGAACGATGAAGATGATGAAAGATACGTTTCACAAACCAGAGAAATTTGGTTGTTTAGCCAAGTTGACGAACATATTGAGGAGGATAAATATGGTATCCCACCTGACCAATTCTCGCTTGATTCTATTGTTGTAAAAAAAGGCGATAATGTGAAAATTCACTTTTATAATCTAGAACCAGTTGAGACTCAGGAACATCATACTTTTACAATTACTTCTCCTTATGATGTTAATCACGATATCAATGCAGGTGAAGAAGCTTCAATAGTTTTTACTGCAACAGAAAGTGGAATTTTTGATTACTTTTGTACATATCATCAACCTACTATGAGAGGTCAGCTCATAGTTTTAGATGATTAATAATCTCAAATCTTCCCGAAGGTTAGTTAGTCAGTTTTGTGTACTTATGATGAATGTTGTTGCTGGGACGCAATCAATTCTAAATAATCATAATTTCCATTAGAATTTTCGTATCTGTTATGAATTAGATTTACTTTTAGAGATTGTTGATAAATTGTAACTATGTCAATTTAAGAACCTACAAATGAATTTTTGTGTACGTAACATTTCCTGAACTTCTTTTGTGATTACAACCAACAAATCATAATGTTGTGCTTATTTAATTAAAGTACCGGGTGATTATCTCAACTGAGAATTAGTTATGAATGTTAAAGTTATTCTATTATGTTAGGTGTTTTATATAATAACACAAAACGATTATCAAAAATGATAACAAAGTTCACCACATAAATAAATCAAAATTAGCTTGTAAGCACATGAACCATAGTATTTGGTATATTGTGATAGGAGTAATCATAGGATTTGGAACTGCAATAATCTACTTTGTTGAAATATCAAATTCTAATTTGATGACACAGGCTGAAGATCCTAAATTCAACAAATTATCATCAGATGATGTTTATCCTAAGGCAATAAATCCGAACCCGCAAAAAAGATCATACACAATCATTGCCCAAGATGCTGAAATTGAGATAGCCAAGGGCGTAAAGACAAAACTTTGGACATACAACGGAACTGTGCCTGGGCCAACCCTGAGATTTGATGAGGGCGATGAGGTAACAATTCAGTTCATAAATGAAACGCCATACGCGCACACAATTCATTTCCATGGAACTCACAACTCTGCAAATGATGGTGTGTTTCCGCAGATTCTTCCGGGGCAAGAATATACCTATAATTTTGTAGCACATGAGGCGGGATTCTTTTTGTACCATTGTCATGCAATGCCTGCATCGGAACACATCCGAATGGGAATGTATGGTGGAATGATTATTGATCCTGTCTCAAAGCCCATGAGTCCTGCACGGGAATACCTGCTTGTTTTAAGTGAGCTTGACCCCGAAGATGCAATGGCATACTTTCCAAAATATTATCCAATCAACGGATATCCAAATCAGTACATGAACAATCCCGTCCAGGTAGTAAAGGACGAGACTGCCAGATTCTATGTCATGAACATCGGAACCGTACTTACAACACCGTTTCACATTCACAGCACAATGATGAAGGTATGGCCATCTGGAATTTTATGGAATGAGCCATATCATGCGCAAACCCACACGCTTGGAATGGGTGATGCTGCCATAATTGAGGCAAGCTGGGAAGAGCCCGGAAGATACTTTTTCCACACTCATGGAATACACGAAGAAAAAGGTTCCATGGCAATACTTGATGTGCTTGAGGATGATTCCACACTACAGCAGATTCAAACTCCAAGTAATTCTGAGGGAAGCAAGTCCATGATACAATGGCAGGAAAATTTGATCAGACAATTAGAAAACCCTCAGATAATCGCATACGATGATTTGGATTCAGGACAAGTTGCTGCTGAATTTGTATCTGCCACTGAAGTTTCCATTGTAAAAAACTCATGGGATCCAAAGATAACGGAATCGTATGCGCCGCCTGCAATTCAAGTCAGTGCAGGGTCACAAGTGACTTGGACTAATGATGACAGTGTAATGCATACAGTTACTTCTGATGATAACTTCGATTCTGGTTTTATTCAGGCAGGGGAGCAGTGGTCGTACACTTTTGAGAATCGTGGGCTTTACGAATATTATTGCACATTACACCCTTGGATGAAGGGCGCAGCCAATGTTACACATTAGCTAAATGATCCTTTTACCTAACTTCTGCAATAAAAAGAACACAAAACTCAAGTAGAACCATCAATCTCTCCGTTAATCTGCATGATGATCCCAATTTTCAATTAGGCTTCATTCGTAAAAGAATCTGGTCACAGATCTTTCGCATTTCAGATTCAGAACCAACACTACATATTCTTGTCAAATCGGTAGAGGTCGCTATGCCTACTAATCGACCTTCTTCATTTATCACAGGTACTTTGTGAATTCGTCTTTGCTTCATTAGCTCTGCTAGTTCCCAAACTGTTTCATCCGGACTGATGACAATTAAAGGAGAAGACATCACTTCTTTGACAGGTGTAGATAATGACTTTTCATGAGCGGCAATTCTTCTGACAAAATCTCTTTCTGTCAGTATTCCAATCGCTACGCCATTTTCCATCACAATTACGCATCCGACCCCTGTATCCTCCATCATTTTGGCCGCATCCTTGACTGTTAACGAAGAATCAATTGAAATCACCGTGTTTTTCATGATATCTTTTACAAAAGTACTCTCAACCATGTTATACTTCCATGGTTTTGAACTTAAAAACGAGCAGATGATTATCACGGTTGAGTCTACAACAAGCAGATGTAGAAATCTTCCTCTAATGATATGATTTGATATCAGATGTGATAATCAGGACTACTTTTAAAGAAAAATGATTGTCAGGCAATATGTTGAATGACGAATCTAGTCTCCTATTGATGAAATCTTCTTTGAATGATCTTTTACCTGATTCATTATACAAATCGCCAGCAGTTAGCATCAGATTAACTGATACTGTGGGAGAAGCAGCAACATTGCTATCTCATTACTTGGAATCGTTTACTGATTCGTTGGTTGTAATAAAAGATGAAAGTCCAGTAGGCGTGATAGGTGGAATCGAGCTTTTAAATGGTGTTTTAAAAAATCCGACCTCTGATTTTTTCGACAACACTTCAGTCAGTAAAATAATGAATGAAAAACTAACTATCATTACAAAACAGACTAGATTATCTGATTTACTAAAACAATGGCAAGAAACTAGACGTGCCTTTGCCATCATATCAAATCCATTTTCTGGTTATTCTGCGGTCTCAGCTAGAAAGATACTTGAAATTGCTATTATGTATGGCGATGTTATGACAATTTCTGAAATTCCTAAAAAACGAGCTATCACTTTTAATAATAATTACACGGTAAGGGACATCATAACTTCAATGTTTGAAAACAAAACTCGCAAGTTGATTCTTGAACACACATCCTCATTTATCAGTGACAGAATAATTATCGAGAAGATTGTTAAAGAGTTGAACCATTTACATAACATTAAAGGATTTTTAGATATGAAAGCATCCATCTTTAAATTAGAAAATGCAAAAGTGATTTCTGAAAATTCTAGCATTCAACAAGCATCCAAAATAATGTATGAAATGTTATCCCCATATCTTATGGCCAATGACCAGGCCATAAGCCCATGGGATGTTGTTATGAGTCTAAAATCAGAAAAGTTTGTACGATAAGGTCTACCTATTCCATCAATTTTATCTTGTACCCATGTTTACTCATAATTTCTTGTACTTGATAATCATCAACTTGATCAAATTCACGATAAAACTCTCCAACTGCATTAAAGTAGGCAGGCGCTTGTAGAATTACAACTTTGTCTACTACTTTATTCATCTGATCAATAGTTTCTTTTGGTCCTACAGGTATGGCTACTATGAGTTGTTTAGGTTTTTGTTTTTTTACCCATTGTATAGCTACAAACATGGTTGCTCCTGTTGCAATTCCATCATCAACCAATACTATGGTTCTTCCTTCCAAATGATATTCTTTGGTGCCTCTAAATCTCATCAATCTGCGTTCTATTTCCTTCATTTGTGCAGATATCTCTGAATCAATGTATTTTTGGGGAACGTTTAGCATCATTGTAATGTCTGCATTTGGAAAATAACTTCCATCATGTGTCACTGCACCAATAGCAAGTTCCTGATTATGAGGAGCGCCTACTTTTCTTGAAACTAGAATATCCAGTTTTGCACCTAATTCAGAAGCTATGACGTCACCTGTAACTACACCGCCCCTTGGAATTGCTAGAATTATAGGATCTTCTTTTTTTAACCATTCTAGCTTTTTAGCAAGTCGTTTGGCTGCATCGGCTCTGTCTTTAAAGACAACATAAGAATCAGCGGGTTCCAACTGCAGTCTCCTTTTTTGATTTTATCTGATTTTTTGTTTTGGTTAGATGGGTTACAAACCAATCAGCTGCAAGTCGTGCAACTTGTTCAAGTGTTCCAGGCTCTTCAAACAAATGCGTGGCGCCAGGAACTATTACTATTTTTTTTTCGATTTTAAGTAGGTTCAATGCTTCTTCATTCATCTCTATAACCTGGCCGTCGTTTCCTCCAACTATAAGAAGAGTTGGCGCTTTAACACGTGGTAATATTGGACCCGCCAAATCCGGTCGTCCTCCTCTTGAGACAATTGCATTGATTATATCAGGACAATCAACTGAGGCAACCAACGCAGCTGCTGCTCCTGTACTTGCACCAAAATATCCTATACTTAGATTTTTAGTATCGGGATTTTTTATTACCCAATTAGTAGTGCCAGCTAATCGTTTTGCTAACAATCCAATATCAAACCTAAGATGTGCTGTGTAGTCATCTACTTTTTCTTCCTCTTCCGTTAAAAGATCAATCAATAATGTAGCAAGACCAGCTTTTTGAAGAACTTGAGCAACATACTTGTTTCTAGGACTGTGCCTACTGCTCCCACTACCATGGGCAAACAACACAATCCCTTCAGCATTCTTTGGAATGGTCAAGTCAGCATGTAGTTTAATGGAATCAGTTGAAACTAATACGGAACGTACTTCGGTGTAACGCCCATGTCTTTTGCTTATTGGTGCCAATCCCACAATTCCATCTAGGATCATTGAATGACTTTCTTGACTACAGCAAGTACAATTTATCTTTAAACAGTCTCGTGCTAGACCGTGATCACATTCTTTACATGTACATACAGTATCACGTCCAATCTGATTATCTCTAACTTTGTTTAATTTTGAGCGATCATTCATAATAGAATCTCAATAACCCACAAAAGTATCCGGTAACCCTTGTTCATCTACCCAATGATGTGTTTCATTGCATCTCCTACAAATTAAGACCTCTCTCCAATTTTGCATGACTGATTCTGGCATGGGTTCCAGACTTGACCATAGACCTACTTTAATACCTGCAGGCTTTCCACAAAAATAACACAATCCTTGATCTGATTCATCAATACGTATTTTTTTTTCTGTGCTCAACAAGATGCTGTCTGCATATTCGAATAAAAAGCATAAATTCAATTATCATAGTTGGAAATCTAAAAAGGGTAATAACATCACCAAGAAACTATACTGGGATAAAATATTTGGAATATTGCATAAATGCCAGGATTCACAGAAATCATAATAAAAAAAAAGTATTCAGAGCTTGTTATTTTTTACTTCTGAAATGAGTAAGGTACGCAACATGTCAGCATGTTTCTCATCATCAGCTCTGATAGTTTGCCAGGTTTTTTCTGCTTGTTCATCGCCACATTTGTGAGCATCCTCGACATACCTGGTCACATGAGATAGGAATTCTAGTTTTTTTGCCAACTGCTTTGTTATATTATAGCAGTTGTCATCCAGACATTGTTTTTGCATGAGTGAATTTCATATCGATAATATTTTAATCGCAAACTAGATTATCATAACTGATAACAGTCAAATTGTAATTTGTGAAAATTTTCTATATTTGTCATCTCTTTATTCGTCTAAACTTGATAATCATGATCCATTTTTTATATCATGGCAACTACATTGTTGGTGGTAGCAGTCAACTAGGTAGGAATGTTAATGCGGGCAACTTTATTGACTGACTTTTGGTCTTCTGATTGGGAGCCTACTCCTAGAAAGCTGTTACCATTTTTAATAAGAAAGTTAATCAAAGATGATAATGAGAATCTGGATATAAAAATAACAATTATTCATAACTATCGAGCAGTTTGATTTCTGATAAAACAAGTTTCTTTGAACTCATCTCGACTAGACATTCTGTTCGTACATTTAAAGAAAGAGAGTTGTTTGATGAGATTATCAAAAAGAACTAGTAGAGTTGTTACACAAGATTCATTCAAGATAATGAAAATCAGTATGCCCGATTTCTAATATGTCGGATCAATTAACGCACGATCATAACAGGACAGTTAGCTTCTTCAGATATCTTTCTGCTAACACTTCCTAATGCCATTATTTTGCTAATGCCTGATAGTCCTCTGCTGCCAATAACGATAAGATCGATTTCTTGTTTATTTGCAAATTTCAATATCGAATCTACTGCATTTCCTGTCTGTATATTATAATATGTTTCAACGCCACTCTTTCTACAAGACTGCATCTCATCTTCTAGCATTTTATCAGCTTTGGATTTGACAGAATCTAAAAGGTGGGTTGACCATTTTTTCATTTTTTTTCCCATTATAATTCCAAGTAGCATTCCAGGAGGTTTTACTGCGGATACATCAACTGCCATAAGAATATACAATGTCGAACCGAATTTTTTTGCAATCTCGACTGCTTCATTCAAGGCTTCTTTTGAATATTTAGACCCATCATAAGGTACTAGAATTTTTTTGTATTTTGGAACACTCGAGAAAAATTGGCCATCCATTTGCCCTGCCATTTTTGATGCAGATTGTTCAATTGTTGATAGGTGTTTGAGGAATTTTTCAAAACTTCCATATGTCGCTCTCCCCTTCATTTGTTCTACAGTGTTTTTTATAATCGATATCTGATTTCTTAGCTCACGTTCATAATAAGATTTATTCTGCATAAAATGCCTCCACGATATCTCTAGCAGTAACTATTCCAACTATCTTGTCTTTTTCAGTTAATGCAAGTCTCTTTATTTTCTTAGAAGCCATCAGACGTGCAGCATCATTACCTCGTATTCCAACTTTTGCAGTTACTAGTGGGGAGGAACAGTAATCTTCTACTCTTTCTGTCAACGCAACTTTCTGTGTTAAAACATTAACTAACAAATCTCGTTCTGTAAATATTCCATAAGGAGCGCCGTTTTTTGTTACTATTACACTTCCTATTCTTTTTTGGTACATCAGTTTTATTGCTTTAAAAATAGAATCAGTATGGGCACATTCATAGATCTTTGTACTACTTACCTTATCTAAAGAAGGATTTCCACCAGTTTTTCTAAATCCTCGTAGTATATCAGATGCAGTAATTATTCCCACCAATTTTTCATTGTCAAATACTAATAGTCTTTTTTTCTTTGAAATCATCAATTTTGCTGCATCAAGTATTGCCATTTTAGGAGAAATCGGTGTAAAAGATTGTGTAAGAACATCTTTCATCGGTTCAATCGGAATTTCTCCTCTTCTCACCAAATACGATAGGATCTCTCTTTCAGTAAGCAGACTGCTTGGTTTGTCATGTTCTTTTATGATTAGATTGCCAATTCCATTAGTTGCCATGGTGGATATTGCTACTGGGAATGAAACATCAGAGTCTACCGCTATTGGTTCAGATGTCATAAAATCCCCCACTTTCAATTCAATTGTTTTAAGCACCATCTAATAAGAATTATCAACAGCAGTATTTGTCTGTAAAACTAAATTTCAATGATGAGAATCAGATGTGAAAATTCAAGAGAATGTTTATTCTACACTCAATTCGTATGGCAATTATTATGAAATGGCATCTTGAGGATTTCACATATGGTTCAATTGATGGAGCTGTAACAACTTTTGCAGTAGTAGCAGGTGTCATAGGTGCGTCATTATCTCCTTCCATTGTATTGATACTAGGATTTGCAAATCTTTTTGGCGACGGATTTTCAATGGCTATTGGTAACTATCTTGCATCTAAAGCACGTAAAGAATACATCGAAAAAGAGAGGCGAAGTGAGGAATGGGAAATTGATAATTTACCAGAACAAGAAAGACGCGAAATTCGTGACATTTACGCAAATAAAGGATTCAAAGACGAATTATTAGAACAGATTGTGCGGATAATTACATCTAGACGAAAAGTATGGTTGGATACTATGATGAAAGAGGAACTTGGTTTGATCGAAGGCAAGAGACGACCTTTGGATACCGCATTAAGTACGTTCGCTGGTTTCAACATCATTGGCATAATTCCATTAATTCCATTTGTTTTTTTCTTTATAGTAGGATCTAGTTTTTCTAGTTCTGACACGTTCCAGTATTCAGTAATATCTACTGCAATTGCATTCTTTTTGATTGGAATTGTAAAGGGAAAAATTGTAAAAAGATCGTTGTTTAAATCTGGCATCTATACTCTTGCCATTGGCGGAATTGCTGCGATAGTTGCTTATCTAGTAGGTTATTTACTGAGTTTGGTTGTTTGAGTTACAATGAGTGAATTAAAACGCCATATGGGGCTTTTTGGCACAACAATGTATGGCATAGGTCTGATTTTAGGCGCGGGAATTTACGTATTGCTTGGCCAAGCAACAGGAATTGCAGGTAATGTCGTGTGGATTTCTTTCGTTTTTGGAGCAATAGCCGCCGTATTTTCAGGGTTAAGCTATGCAGAATTATCATCGATGTTTCCAAAATCGGCTGCAGAATTTTTATTTGTTAAAAATGCGTTCAAAAACAATTTTCTTGCCTTCATTATTGGCTGGATGACACTTTTTACATCAATAATTTCTGCTTCTACTGTAGCATTAGGTTTTGGAGGATATCTTACAGGATTTTTCGGAGCGCCAATTGTGTTATCAGCTGTATCGTTAATAGCTCTGCTATCTCTGATCAACTTTATCGGCATCAGAGAATCATCACGGGCAAATATTGTTTTCACTTTAATTGAAGCATCAGGCCTAATTCTAATCATTTACTTAGGATTTACTTATACTGGAACAGAACCTGTAAATTATTTCGAGAGTGCCGCAGGTCTAAGTGGCATATCAATTGCATTTGTTTTGATATTCTTTGCATTTATTGGATTTGAGGACATAGTAAACATTGCAGAAGAAATGAAAAACCCAAAGAAAGTACTTCCTCGTGCAATTATCTTATCAATATCAATAACGGCAACAATCTACATACTTGTCTCATTAGCAGCAATCCAAGTACTTAATTGGCAAGAGTTGGGATCATCATTATCTCCATTAGCAGATGTTGCCAAAAAAACACTTGGGAATAATGGACAGTTTATTCTTTTAATAATAGCACTTTTTGCAACAGCAAATACCGTACTCATAATTCTGTTAGCGGGGTCACGAATCATTTATGGAATGGCTGCACAGCATGCCTTACCACTGTTATGGAGCAGGATACATTACAAAACAAAAACTCCATGGATTGCAGTCCTTGGCATTATGATTACATCAATAATTTTTTCCTTTTTGGGAAATATCGCTACTGTTGCAAACATCTCCGTATTTTTCATTGCCATAACTTTTGCCATGGTGAACTTGTCAGTAATTTTGTTACGATATAGAGAGCCTAGCATAGAACGCCCATTTAAAATTCCTATAAACATAGGAAGATTTCCACTTTTACCACTTTTTGGTGTCATCATATCAGCATATATGATGACACAATTCAATGCATATGTCGTTTCAATTGGAATTGGAGTTATTACAGCAGGTGCCTTGTTTTATGCACTTTCCAAAAAACAGATGACTCAAACTTCACAGTCATGATTATTAATTTTAAAAATCAGCTAATTATTATATTATTCATATAATACATCATAGTAATAATCCCATGAAATTAAAAGATAAGGTTGCAATAGTTACAGGTGCTTCTAGCGACATAGGTTTGTCAATTGTAAAAAAATTTGTCGAAGAAGGGTCACAGGTAATTATGATAGGAAGGAGATTAGACGCATTAAAAAAAGCTGCTTCAACACTAGGTAACAATTCTAAACAAACAATGACACTTCCATGCGACATTACAAATGAAGGTCAAGTAATTCAAACAATAGGGCAAGTCTATGATCATTATGGCAAAATTGACATACTAGTAAACAATGCAGGGGCAATCAATGATCCCATACATTTTCATGAGATGTCTGATTCTGATTGGATGTCTCTAATTAACACCAACATAATTGGCACTTTTAGAATCACAAGAGCTGTTTTACCCAAAATGCTCGAGAAAAAAATTGGTTCTATTATTAATATCGGTTCAATATCTGCAGAACGAGCAATTCCAAAAGTACACTTGACAGTCTATTGTGCCACCAAAGCAGCGATTAACATGTTTACTAAAGGCATTGCTGTAGAATATGCAAGAAGAAACATTCGTTGTAACTGTATCAATCCAGGAATCATAAATGCTGGCATGATAAAGTCATATCTTGAATATCCTGAAGCAAAAAAAGTTTTGGAAGATAGGCAGCCTCTAAATCGTATTGGTGAACCATCTGATGTTGCAAATGCAGCAGCATATCTAGCCTCAGAAGAAGCTAACTGGATATCTGGCATCATATTAAATGTGGATGGTGGGAAGTCAGCCTCTGAAGGTTAAATACTAATTCTCATTTTTCAAAAGATTTAGCGAATCGTTAATAGATTTTTTTACTTCTGCTAAAAGATCTTTAAGAATATTTTCATTGCTTGTGGAAGTCTTTTGTTGTAGTTCTGTATTGTAGTATTTCAGCCATGAGTAGGTGTGTTGTAAATTTTCAATCACCTCAAATGGAAGCAAGGTTTGTTTGCCTGACAATATTACTGCGTCCCAGATATCCGTAAAAAATGGTTTGTAGTCCTTGTATTGAATTGATTCGTCTATAAAACGTAATTTTCTATCTAGATCATTGTTAATCAATACAAGTATTTTTTTTCTTGTTCCAGTTTCTTCGTTTTTTTGTATTCTTCTATAATTCCAGTGTTCAACATATACTGCACCAAATATTATTCCAGCCAATACAGACATTTCAATAATTAGCTGTACCCATTCAATCACCAAAATCAATCGCCAAAATCATTATAAAAAATGTTAGAATATGTCATCATAGTTAAGAAAAGATATTCATTTCAATCGTTTGTAAATTGATTTGAATTCTTCTGCCAGCGTATATGCTAGGTTTTGTAATTTTGTAACCTCTACCATGTTTGATTTGCCCATAGCGATTTGTCTCATCTGTGTCATACATTTGTGTACTGTATTATGATCAGATGGAGCAGTTTTGTCAGACCATACTTTAAAACAGTCATTAAAATCAAGACAGAAATTCAGAATTATTGTTTCCCAGTCTTTTGTATTTGTTGGGTATCCCATCCCATGCGCAAGTTCTCGAAATTCATTACTCCGATCTATTAAGAGCATTTGAAGGGATTTTTTGGCAATTGCCGCATCATAATTATCCAGTGGAGAAGAACCTTGCATGTGAAGTAGTACAAATAAAGCGTATTTTAATAATGTTATGCATTATCAATTATGATAACTAATTTAAGATCATACAAAATGAGGATCTTTTTTTATCAGTCTAGAATGAGTCTCAACTTCGCTGTATGCCCTGGTAATGTCAGTTGAGGTAATCACTCCTTCTAAATTCCCATCCTTGTCTACTGTTGGTATGCCACCTACTTTATACAAACTCATTAATTTTGCTGCCTTTGCAAGGTCCTCTTCTGATTCTACTGTTAAAAGTTCGTTTCCTAGAAGCTCACCTATTTGCATTTCTTTGTTTGAATTATTTGGAAGAAGATAATCTCTTGCATTACTTCGTTTGTCATGTTTAAAATATTCACTGTGTTTCATAAATAGATCATAAGTAACTACTCCAATTGGTTTCCCGTAGCTATCTGTTACAACGATTCGTGCAATTTTATTTTTGTTTAACATATTTAATACATATAACAAAGAATCAGACTTACGACATGTAATGAGTTTTTTGGTCATGTAATCTTTAACTTTGTATATTCCAATGTACAAGTTAGCAAAATTTTTGACCAGATCTGATTTTGTGGTAATTCCTACGAGTTTGCCATTGTCGTCTACTACTATTACTGCACATATCTGAAATGTTTCCATCCTTATAGCACATTGTGTTAGATGATCTTCTTGCCCAACGGTTATTGTAACAAGACTCTTAGTCATAATTTGGTTCAGTGATATTTCGTCTAAGGGTCTTGTGGTTTTGTCCTTTTCAAGAAAATTTCCGATATCGCGTTCTGTGACAATGCCTACTGGTAGGTCATTGTCAGCAATGACTATTCGTTTTATTTCATTTTTTTGCATGAGCAACAACGCATCGTGAATACTATTATTTTGTGTCAAAGTGATTACTGGAGTAGTGTAAAGGTACGTTTGTACTCTCATCACATTCAGCTCCTTTGTTGAAGATTTAAAGACTGATTCTGATTTTCAGCCATGATTATCATATTAAAAAAATCATGATTTCCTAACCTATGGCTATGCCACAGAATTAGGAACAATTTCGATTTCTAACGAACCTCCATTAAAACAAGCCATTATGGATTTTATCTTGCTTTTGTACAAAAAGTACTTTTTACCATCATCATTAATTGAGCCTGAGATTCCTAGGAGTTTGTTGTCATGCAGTTCCTGTACCCTTCTATACGCAGTACTGATGGGAATTTTGCATTCTGCACTCAGATCAATTGCTGATTTTGGAGAATCCATTGTTGCGTCAAGAATAGCGCGAGAGTACTTGTCTGCTAAGATTCTTAACATGACATCTTTCGTCAGCTCTTCTTGGACTTGTTTTCCGTGTTGAAGTACTTGCATGAAAAACTAGGCGTAGTAATTTGATATATTTAGTAGGACTGCACTGCAATGCAATGCACTAAAAACATGAACTAGTGAACAATCATGACAGGACAGGTAGCTAATTCTGTGACTTTTCTACTGACACTTCCTAACGTCATAATCCTACCCAATCCATGTCTCCCTTGACTGCCCATTACAATCAAATCAATTTTTCTTCCACGCATAAATTTCAAAATAGAATCTACAGGATGTCCTGATATGATATCATAGAATGCTTCAGATACACCTTTTGCTTTACAAACTGCCACTTCGGCCAAGAGTTCTTTTCTTACTTGGGATTTTGCTGCAAAAATATACCCTTTTACGGACTCTTCAAGTATCTTGTCTTTTTTTAATAATGCAAGTAACATGCCTGGTGGAAAGTCAGAAGTGTAAACGGCTGTAATTATGAATATCTCTGACCCGAATTTTTTTGCGATATCAATTGCTTGCCCAAGTGCGTTTCTAGAATACTTTGAACCGTCAAATGGAACAAGAATTCTTTTAAAGGTCCCGTTTGTCATGATGAAGTTATTATCAAAACGTACTTAAATTAATTTACGAATTCCATGCGTGATAATCAAATTTTTATATTGAGCTAGTGAAAATAGTCACTTATTCTCACAGCTGATTATCAATATGAGTAATTTGGAGTATCTAAATAAGTAATTTTTTCAATAGCAGGACATGGAAAAAAAATCCAAAGAAAAAGAATCAGATACATCAATAGAACTAGCTCCTTTTTGGAGACACGGGTGGCCAGAACTGGACAGAGCATTCGATAACTTTAGAAGAGACTTTGAGCGAACCTTTGCTTCATTTCCACTAGGTTTGCCAACACTTCCTAGCATATCCTCAATGTCATGTGACATAGTAGATGAAGGAGACAAATTCCATATCAATGTAGATTTACCAGGAGTCAAAAAGGACGAAGTCAAGTTGAATGTAACTGATAATTCAATAGAAATTTCAGCAGAACACAAAGAACAACACGAAGAAAAAAAGAAGAATTACATAAGAAAAGAACGAAAAGAACTTGCCTACCACAGAACATTGCCCTTGCCTGAGAGAGTATTTTCTTCAAAAGCTAGCGCAAAACTCAACAATGGAATTCTAACTATAGAAATTCCAAAGGCCACTCCTACTCCAAAACCAAAAAGTGCAACTATTCCTGTTCAGTAGTTCTGCACCTAGTTTTTTATTTTTATTATATTGTTTCTTATTATTTCTGCAGAATCGTTAAGTGATTTTAATTCAGACCAATCAAGATCTAATTTATCTATTTTAGCAATCCCTCTCTTGCCTATTGTTATAGGCACACCTAGACAAACATCAGATAAACCATATTCACCTTCTAATAATACAGATGCAGGAATTTGTAATTGTTCATCTCGTACAATTGCTTTTGCAATATCAAAAGCATTTTTGGCTGCACCGAAAACTGAGGCTTCTTTGAAGGTCTTTAAAAGCTTCCAATAATTCCTTAATTCTTCCGTAATTCGTGCGGTTTCATTTTGATCTAACATACTCAAAACAGGTTTTTTGTCATGCTGTGCAGTTGAAAATATAGGCACCATTGAATCGCCATGTTCACCCATCACTATTCCATCAATCTTGGACTGGTTTGCGTCTAATGATTTAGCAAGTAGATACCTGAATCTACTAGAGTCAAGACTCGAACCCATTCCAATAACACTTTCACGTGGAAATCCAGTTTCTTTTAATACAGTATAAGTAATGATGTCAAGAGGATTTGTAACTATAACAATTTTTGCATTGTCATTGTATTTTCTTATTTTTTGTGCGATTTCTCTTGCCAACGGAACGTTTGCTACAAGCAAATCTGTTCTACTGGTAGTTATTTTTCCTTTACTTGCAGTTATTACAATCACTTTGGAATCCCTTATCAATTCGAAATCACCTGTTCCTATTACAGAGATTGGTGAACTTTCAGGTATTGCATTTGTAATGTCAAGTGCCTCACCGATTGCTTTGTTTTTTGTAGAATTTACTAAAATAATATCGTCCAGTGCTGTCGATGCAGCAAGAAATCCAACAGCGGAACCGACTCTGCCTGCACCAATTATCGATATGATGGAATTTCACCCATCACTTTACTATCAAGACAGGAATTTTGGATTTGTGAAGTACACCATTTGACACACTGCCTAGAAAAACTTCTTTTATTGATCCCAATCCTCTTGCTCCTAATACAATAAGATCAAAGTTCTTTTCTGCGGCAAAGCCTGTTATTTCCTCTACTTCATGACCGTCAGTTATTTTTTCGCTAAATACAATCCCATTTTGAGCACAGCGTACTTTTGCTTTTGTCATGAATTCCTTAGCCTTTTTAATAAGTTCTTTTTCGTAAGAAATTGGGGCTAGTAGTAAAGATTTAGGATAAAAAGGTATGATGTTGATGCCAGTTACTGTAGCCCCACATTGTCTTGCTATGTGAATTGCGTAATCTAGCCCTCGGAATGAATTTTTTGAGCCATCAAGTGGTACAAGAATTTTTTGTATTTTTGGCAATTTCATAAATTGTGTTATAATGATACAGATTTAATAATGTAGCCAAAATATCATTGCTGATAACATCACCATATTTTGGCACTAGTATTTGTCACTATTAGTTACGATTATCAACATTAATAATCAGTCATTATTTTTTATAATTAACAAAATGTATTTTCATATAACGAAATGAATTATATTCCAATAATAGTTTCAAGTGATGACATACGATGAATTCGGGGCAATCAACACATGAGTATTTAAAGGAAGTTCAAAAGACTAGCGTAGAGAAATTACTTCGCTCTCCTACAATAATAGATCCATCATTTTCAATTTCCAAAGTAATTGGAATGATGTCTGAAACTGATTCTTATGATGTTTATTGCATGAAAGATGGCGAAGTATTGACTACCAACGCACGTGAGATGTTAGATGTAAGAGACATATCAACAACAAAGGCGTCTTCTTTGTTACATAGAATAAGATCATTGTCAAAAAATGATACCATAGAAAAAGCAGCTACTGCGATGGCGCATTATAGAATGCGTTCTTTTCCGGTTATCGACAAGAATCAGATAATAGGTGTGGTTACAGCAAAAAGTATAGTCAATCTGTTAGCCCATCAGAATTTGAAATGGGTTAGAGCAAATTCTATTTTAACACCTAATCCAATTGTATTAAGCAGTATAGAGCCACTGGCCAAGGCAAGAAGTGTTATGATGACAAAGAGAATAGATCACATCCCAATACTTCACAAAGGCAAGGTGAGTCAGGTCTTGACATCAATGCATTTACTACAGTCGCTTACTCCTCCACAAAGAATAGGTAGTGATCAGAAAGGTATTGACATGTTAAGGAGATTTGAATCAGATATAGGCAATGTTGGTAGTACACGTGTTCCTCAATGTAACACAAATGATTCCATAAGTACCGTAATAGATACAATGTTGAAAACTGATACTACTTGTTGTCTACTTATTTTATGGGACAATCTTCATGGGATAATCACATACAAAGATATTCTTGGTCTACTTTTGACAAAAATTCCAAGCGAGGTTCCGCTTTACATAATTGGAATGCCAGATGATGCTAAAAATGCAGAGATTGTCAAAACAAAATTTCAGAAAATAATTAGCAATTTGATCAAAGTATATCCTGAAGTTGAAGAAGCCAGGACATCAATAAAGACAGTACACAACCCAACAAGCCAAAGAAAACACTTTGAGGTTTCAGTAAGAATAGTCACTCCATATCAAACTCACAATTACACTGAACTTGCATGGGATCTTTCCAAAGCTTTTGACGCTCTTGGAAGACGAATTATAAGAAATCTTTCCAAACGAAGTAAAAAACGCTGGAAAACTTCGATACGAAAAATAGACAAAAAAGAAATTTTTTAATTACATTCCCACTTCTGGCATGTGTGGTTGTCCTCCAGCTGGTTTAGATGAAGCCACAACGTTATCAATTCTAAGTATCATATTTGCAGTTTCGGTTGCTGATTTTATTACTTGTTCTTTTACCTTAAGTGGCTCTATGACTCCAGAATTTTGCATGTCACCCACAATTCCATTTACTACATCAACTCCAGTCCATCTTTCTCCCGCATTCTGTTTTGCATGAAGCTGGGTTATGGTATCTATGGGATTCATGCCTGCATTTCTAGCAAGCGCCATTGGAATAGACTCTATGGCCTCAGCAAACTTTTCTACTGCGAGCTGTTCTCTTCCAGACAGAGACTGTGCCCATGTTCTCAATTTTGTCGAAATGTATGCTTCAGGAGCCCCGCCTCCATACACTATCATGGGTTTTTCAATTACATCTTTTACGACCATTAACGCATCGTGAATAGATCTTTCGGCTTCATCAATAACTCTCTGAGAACCACCTCTAAGTAGCAAGCTCACTGCTTTTGGATTTTTACATCCTTCTATAAAGACCCAGTTATCATTTTCTATTGTACGTTCTTCAACAATTTGCGCTTCGCCTAGGTCTTTTTCTGTGAGATCAGTTAAACTTCCCACAATACGAGCTCCTGTAGCTTTGGCAAGCTTTGACATGTCACTCTCTTTAATTCGTCTTACTGCAATTATTCCAATTTTTGCAAGATAGTGTTGAGCAACATCATCAATGCCTTTCTGGCAGAGAATAACATTTGCATTTGTAGATTTTATCTTTTCAACCATTCCTTTCAGAATGTTATCTTCTTCTGCCATAAATGATCTTATTTGATCAGGAGTATTGATGTTAATTTTTGCCTCAAACTCAGTTTTTTCTATTTCTAGTGGCGCACTAATCAATGCTATTCTAGCTCCTTCAGTTTTTTTTGGCATTCCACTATGAACAATTTCTTTATCCAGAACAATTCCGTTTATGAGTTTACTATCTACCATTGAACCGCCTGCTTTCTTTTCTACTTTGATGTTATTTAGATCAACTCCATAGCCTCCATCTTTTTGTGTTACAACTGCAAGTGCAGCATCCACAGCAATCTTTGCAAGATCTGTAGCTTCAAGTGAAACAAGTTTTGTCTGCAGTGCCGTAGTAGCAATTTTCTCAAGTGTTTTCCTATCTTTGGGGTCAACTTTTTGTGCAATCTCTGATAAAATAGACATTGCCTTTACTGACGCCTTTTGGTAACCATTTGCAATTATTACAGGATGAATATCATTATCTATTAGTCCCTCTGCTTTTTCTAAAAGTGCACCAGCCATAACTACGGCTGAGGTAGTACCGTCACCAACCTCACTGTCGGTAGCCTTTGCCACCTCTACCATCATTTTTGCTGCAGGGTGCTGAACGTCTATTTCTTTTAGAATGGTTGCACCGTCGCTTGTTATCGTTATATCACCAAGAGAATCGACAAGCATCTTATCCATGCCTCTTGGCCCAAGGCTAGTGCTGATGATTTCTGCAATTAGTTTAGCTGCAGCGATGTTGTTTCGTTGTGCTTCTCGTCCTCGCGATTGTCTAGATCCCTCTTTTAGTACAATTACAGGAATCCCTTCTGATGTTGTGTGAACTGACGCCATTTCTTTTAATGGGTAAAATTTTGTTTTTATAATAAGAATACGAATCCCACGTATGATTATCAATAATGAAAATACTGTATTCCTTTTTTAGAATAATCATATAACATAGATTATTGATTTTACAAACTGACAATAATAAACCTAAAAAACTAGAAAAAACAGCAAAATTGCCATCTATGTTGTTTGTCGGCATCCCAGGCCCCGGTCTAATTGGGATACTTGCATTAAATTATGTCATACATTCACTCAAAATGGACATAGTAGAAGAGATAGAACATTCTGATTTGTCAAATATTATTTTTATTGATAATGGCGAGCTTTATGGCCCTGTAAGAATATACAAAAAAAATGCGTTTCATGTAGTTATTTCCGATGTTCCAATTGATTATGTGGTGGCAGAGGATTTTACAGAATCAATCATTGACTTTTCTAAGAAAAACAAAATTGACGCGATCGTGTTTTTGAGCGGCATACATACTGCAGATAGAAATTTGGAAAACTCCAAGACGTATGGTCTTGTTACTGATGAAAAATTAGATAAAGTGTTATATGAAAATGAAATACCCAAATTTCTCTCTGGTATGATTGCAGGTCCTGATGCGATGATACTAACTAAACTAAAGAATTCACCAGTTCCTACCATTGTCCTTTATACAGAATGCAATCTTTTTTTCCCAGATCCAACAGCTGCAGTTCACACCATAAAAACGATATCACGAATATTGAAAACAGAGATAGACGTTACTGAATTTAAAAAACAAATTGACTTTTTACGACTTCAAGGCCGTCAGCTTATGGAAGATACATTAACTATATTAAATCCAGAAAAAGCCAAACCTGCTGTTCCAGCTCCTCAGATTTACAAGTGATGAACATGTCAAGCCAACCTTTCTCACAGTTTGAAAAGTTTTTCATATCTCTCATAGATAGAACTATGGATGATTACACTAACAAGGAGCTTGCTCCTTTGGCTCATTTTACAGAGAAAGATTCTAAATGGATTTTAGAAGTCGATCTTCCAATGGTAAACAAGGATGGTATAGATATCACCCTTACTGATAACCATATTGTGGTTACAGCAAAATTAGAAAAAACATATTGTGTTTCAAAACACAACTGCATGACGGAATTTAATTATTTCAAAAAAGTTACTCTGCTTCCCACAGGAATAGATAAAGAAAAAATTTCTGCAAAGTTCAACAACGGCATACTTAGCATATACATGCCCAAAATAGCAACTGGAAAGAACATACGAATTGAGTGATTTTGCCTGCAAAAAATACAAATTCTAAAAACTCTTCGGATATAGCAGGTCTAAAAAGTACTAGTAAATTTCTTGCAGTTACAAGAGATGAGACAGCTGGCAATGTTAAGAAAATCATAGTGGATAGAACAAATGAATTCGAAATCATAGATGATATTTATGTTGTAGATAAAAACAACATGCTTGAAGGAGCAGTTTCGTTAAGAGAACTTTTGCAAACTCCAAATGAAACAAAGTTAGAAACAATTATGAAAAAAAATGTAGCTTCAGTAAGATATCATAGCCATCAAGAAAGAGTGATTCAACTTGCGTTAAAGAATGACTTGAAAGCGGTACCTGTAGTAGATAAAGAAAATCGCCTTTTAGGTGTCATACCACATGATGTCATTTTAGATATATTTCATCATGAATTTCGTGAAGATATACTCAGTTCAGGTGGCATTCGCCATAAAGTGAAAGGAATAGAAGAAATCACGACGCCTGTTTCTAGGCTGATAAAAGCTAGGTTACCATCATTGATTCTTGGACTACTAGGTGGTCTGGTAGCTGCTTACATCGTAAGCGGTTTTGAGGAAGTTTTGAAGTCGTATCTAGTCTTAGCCGCATTTTTGCCAGTTATGATTTATTTGAGTGATGCAATAGGGACACAATCTCAGACTCTTGTTGTTAGGATGATTTCAATGGAACCTAAATTTTCTTTAAAGCGATATCTAACACGTGAAATCAAGATAGGTGCAAGTCTTGGAGCTATTTTTGCAATATTACTTTTCATAGCAACAATCTTGGGATGGGGGCCTATCTCTTTGGGTATGATCATAGGAATTGCCATGTTTGTAAGCATGTTGACTCAGGCATTCATTGCAACATATCTATCAATCATATTAACAAAATTTCATGTGGATCCTGCCGTTGCATCAGGACCAATTGCAACAATTATCAGTGATATAACAACTGTCATAGTATACTTTAGTATGGCAACCATACTTTTAGAGAGACTTTAGTTCATTTGTTAGAAATCAATGAACAATAGTTACTGGGCAGGTAGCATGTTCAGAAATAAACCTAGCAGTGCTGCCCAATCGTTTAATCGCACCTAAACCTGTCATGCGTCTGCTGCCCATAATTATGAGATTTGTTTTGTTTTTCTTTGCGTACTTTAAGATCGTATATGATACATCTCCCTCAACCACCTTGTAGAATGCCTTTACTCCTTCTTCTCTACATTTTTCTGTGACTTTTTTGATTTCTTTTTCACCTCTTGTCTTTAATTCTTTGATGATTTTTCCATAATCAGCCATAGTGGCACCGGCGTAGATTGAGGGTTCGCTCATTGGATAAAACATGGGTATTACCGTCAATAGTTCCAAATTTGCGTTAAAATTACGCGCAATTTCTTTTCCTAACTCTAATGCCTTTTTTGAAAGAGGTGAACCCTCATATGGAATCAGAATGTTACGTATGATCATTAAAACATCTCCTTTATTTTACTTCGGTATTTTTCTGTAATTGTACCAAACTCAGCAAAATCTTGTTTGGTGGGAGATTTCATTCTCATTGCAAACTGAGTTACAAATGTAGGTAACACAGTTCCAACAATCAGTGTAAAACACGCATCTGACAAGTCTTTTACTCTTGGAAATGCCAGTTTGAGAAATGGCAAGTATGCTTTTGTTTGATCAATCATTAATTCAATCTGTTTTTCCATTATTTGCTTTATTTCTGCTGGTATTGCCATACGGAATTACTTCCTAAATGCAATTTGATAAGGTTTAGGTTGATAATGATGTGAGCAGAGAAAAACTGTTTTACCGTCGATTATTTTAGCAGTAATTGAAATTCCGTTCAATTCTTTTTTGCATAAATAACACGCAAGTGGAGCTACAGTAGAATTCAGAATATTTTTCTTGCCTTTATGATACAAGTCATGATAAAGGAATGTTTCTGTCATTTTTATATCTGAATAAATCTCGTTTTTTAAATATAAAGATTAGATGCTCATTATCAACACTGATTTTGTCTTATTATCAAGTTTGATAATTTAATTCGATAATTATCTCCCTTGCTTTTATATTAAAATTAACAAGATTTTGCATGTCAACTGCTAGAGACATAATGAGTAAAAAAGTAGTTTCCATAGAACCTTCAGTTTCTGCAAAAGAGGTTGCAAAACTAATGGATAGAAATAACGTAAGCTGTGTAGTTTTAATGTTAAATGAGGAACCATATGGCATCATAACAGAAAGAGATCTCTTATCAAAAATTACCGCACATGATAAAAGATCTTCTGAGATTAAGGCAGAAGAAATAATGTCATCTCCTGTCATATTGGTTTCCCCTGGTACTCCAGCAGACGAGATTGCTCAAAAAATGGTAGAAAACAAGATCAGAAGAGTGGTCGTAGTAGATGGTCATCAACCAGTAGGGATTATTACAGTTACTGATTTTGTAAAACACTTGAATTCAATACTTGAAGATTTTGATGATTACAAAAAAGATCTGTATCAAAGTTTGATTGACGAGTATGATCATTGGAAAGGTTAGATTACCATGGTGTTCGTAATGTTACAAATTAAAATAGTAGCAGAAAAAATTGCGTAAAAAGATAACTCTGATGTTTTTAGTTAATTTATAATTCTACAAATATTGATTAAAAATCAAGAAGCAATAGCTTTTACTATATCGGTCTTTGTGATTATTCCTACCAATAATGAGTTTTTTACTACAGGTATGCCACTTATTCCATGTCGAATCATAAGCAATGCTGCAGTAGAGACATCATCTGTAGCTTCAATAACAACAGGATTTGGGGTCATAATATCAGCAGCTATGAAATTAAGAAGGTAGCTTAGTTGATTTGCCTTGTATTCATAAGGACTGGGGCTTAATGTAAAATCTTCAACCTCTTTTGGATCTGCGTATTGTTTTATCCATAAAGGCATTTTTGCAGGAATAAAATCACGATGAGTTATTATTCCTACTGGCATCCTTTTTCTCTCTACTACTACTCTTGAAATTTTATTGTTGATAAGTACGCTTTCCACAAATAGTAACGAATCAGCAGGTTTGACTGTGATTACTTTCTTTGTCATAATTTTTGATACCAGTAGTGGGGTAGATGATTGAGTTAGAAAAATTGAAGCCAGATCAGTTTTAGTTATAATTCCAGCTAACGCGCCATCTTTTTTTAATACTATGATAGAGCTTATTTTATGAGATAGCATTAGTTTAGCACAGTCATGGATCGTATCCTTTTCTGTGATTGTAATAAGATCTCTTGACATGAATTCGTTGACTCGTATTGCTTCAAGTGGCTTTCCAGCAAGATAGTATATTGCACGGACAAGATCCTTTTCCGTAATAATTCCCACAGGTTTGTCGTTTCTGGCTACTATCAATCTGCTAATTCTGTGTCTTAGCAATATAGATCTGGCTTCTAAAAGCGGGGTATCTGGCGAAACAATTATTGTTCTTTTAATAATCTGATTAAGACTGGAGTTTTTTAGTTGCATTTTTTATAATCTTTTTTTATTAAATAATAAGCCTTTTTAAAATATTAACAATGAGAATCAGACATGGTATTGCTTAACAACCTTTAAGTGGAATTTCTGTTTTTGGAATTAACACATGGCAATAAATCTACTTAATGAGCCTGTCATAAAATTTACCAATCCAAAGATGACGGCTGTTGCAAGTAATCTAACCATACATGACGCTGCAAAAGCAATGGTAGATTCCAAAGTAGACAGCATACTTGTTTTTGAGCATGGCCAAATAATTGGGATCATGACAGAAAAAGACATTCTTCATGACGTAGTAGCAAAAGGATTAGATCCAAAAAAAACAACTGTTAAAAAAATAACTAAAAGTCCACTAATCACTATACAAAAAGACGCAACCGTAAGAGAGGCCATTGAAATAATGAAAAAGCACGACATCCGCAGATTAGTGGTTATGGATAAACGACCCATTGGATTAATCACACAAAAGATGGTTTGTGGAAATGTAAAAGAAGACGCTTTTACATTGCCAGAATTAGTCTCTGATAAGGTATTTTGCCCTTATTGTTCGTCACAGTTTGAAAACAAAAAAGTGCTCTCAAAGCATATTGATGATATACACATCGGTCGTGGTTTGTTTGAGGGTAATCTAAAAAGAATCACGGTAGAGTAAAATATCATATCATCATCAAATCATCATTGAAAAATCCTGTTAATCGAAAGCAACATGAATCAAAACATGAAAAAACCCGTAGTATAACATATAGACTTCCAGCTAAACTTGTAGAGGATCTTGAGACAGAAGCGACACAAAAAGAAATTTCTCAAAATGTACTAGTGAAACAAATTTTAGAAAAATACACACAGTGGGACAAATTTGCAAATATAATAGGTATGATTCCAGTTCCAAAAGACGTTCTGAAAACACTTGGAGAAGAAATGGAAGGTAATGAAATTAACAAAATCATAGATGCCATCCTTCCTTTGATTAAAGATTGGGTCATGTTTATGAAAGGTAATTATGATCTAAAACGAGCAATCGAGTCTTTAGAAGATTACATGAGAGCTTCTGGAATGACTTCAGATCACAGAATTGAGGGAAGCATTCATCATTTTATAATACAACATAATTTGGGTATACGTTGGTCTCTTTTTACAGAACAATTGTTAAAACGTATTTTTCATCAATTCCTACCTCAAGCTACCATGAATTGTCGTACAACTCCAAACACTACAATTGCCAGTATTGCGTTAGGATCAGAGTTTGACGAGCATCACTATTAGTGAATAATTACAATTTTCCATATGGATTATTAGTTCTGGCATTCATCAGTAATTCTCATCAAAGATAATCACCCGGTACTTTAATTAAATCAGTACAACAAAATGATTTGTTGGTCGCTATCGCAAAAGAAGTTCAAGAAATGTTACGTACGCAGAAATTCATTGTTATAGGCTCAGTAGATCTAAATGGTGTTGCCAATATTTCTCCAAGGACTGCCTTTTACTTTTCAGACGACTCTTTATTTTGGCTTGATTTTTTCAAACACAAATCACATATTAATTTCAAATCTTTACCGTGGGTGAGTATAGCGGTTTTTGATAAAATGAAATTAAAGGGATTTCAGATGAAAGGCAAAGTTTCTTTTATTGAAGATCAAAAAGAAAAAGCAAAACTTATTGACATAATAACACGTTCAGTGACTGGAAAGACATCAGCCAAAGTTTTTGAGAGGCTAAATCAAGACAAACCACCTGATGTCATAGTGTTCAAACCAAAAGCAATTTACTCATTAGACCCAGAAGAGTATTCTGGCAGAGCAATTGTTTTAGACACAGATGGCGAGACTGTTTCGCTACTGGGAATCTAGTTTTTTCTTGATAATATCTAGTGTAAGTACTGGATTTGCTTTGCCTTTTGTTTTTTGCATTACCTTCCCTACAAGATAGTTTATTGTATCAGAGTTACTTTTTGCCTCAGATACTGCTTTTTGTTCCTCACTAAAAACATCATCAATTACCTTGGAAAGTGCTGATTCGTCATCAACACGTCCTAGATCAAGACTGGAAATGATTTCCGATAGAGGTTTCCCAGTTTTCACAATTTCTTGCAAAGCAATTTTACCAGAGTTTCTTGTTATGATGTCATTCATTATTGAATCGGCCAAATCAGAAAGGTGTTTTGGCGTGAGTTTTAGCTGTTCTCTTTGCTCTTTAGTATCGGCAAACCCTTTCAGATCTGTTGTTATAATATTAGCGATTTCTTTTGCGTTCTTTTCGTTGTAAGCTTGCTCAAATAAATCAGAATAGAACTTGTCAGAGGACAATATTTCTGCCACCTGTAATGGGATGCCGTATTTTTTGATGTATCTTTCTTTTTTTGAACTGATACTTTCTGGCATGTTCTTTTTTAATCGGTCAATAACTGAAGATTCTATCAGTACCCAAGGGATGTCTGCTTCAAGAAAATAACGATAGTCTTGTTCTTCCTCTTTTGATCTTGCAGACACTGTAATTTTTCGTGCTTCATCCCAGTGACGTGTTTCTGCAGGAATAGGAATTCCACGTTCAGCAAGACTTTGTTGTCTTGTGATTTCAAAGTGTAATGCTTTTTCAATATCTCTAAACGATCCTACATTTTTAATTTCAACTCTGTTTCCTTTATCGATAGAGATGTTTCCATCAACTCTCAATGCTCCCTCAAGTGAAGGATCTGATACACCGAGGTTTTCAACAAGGTCTGCTAGTACATTTAGAAACAACCTTACTTGTTTTGGTGTTTCAAAATCAGGTTCTGTGACTATTTCAACAAGCGGTGTACCAGCTCTGTTATAATCAACTAGTGTAAGCTGAGTTTTTTCAGAAGTGCCTTCATAGATTAGTCTTCCAGGATCTTCTTCTAGCTGAATTCTTCTAATTCTGATTTCTTTATCTTCTATGGGCACTTTGCCATCATGTCCAATGCTTGTTGGACCAAATGCATTGTATTGTGTTATCTGAAAATTTTTTGGCAAGTCAGGATAAAAGTAATTTTTTCTAAAGAATGCAATTTTTTGCGGAGTTTTGCATCCTAATGCCATTGCTATCATTGCTGCTTTTTCTACAGCTTTTTTGTTAAGCAAAGGCAAGGAACCTGGCAGTCCAATACAAATAGGACATATGTTTCTGTTAGTTTCAAAGCTTCGATAATCTGCCTTGCATGAACAAAATAGCTTGCTCTCAAGCTTTGTTAACTGACAGTGAATTTCAAGTCCTATCTTTGTCAAATCGGCACTCCTGGAAGGTTTGTTGTTTTTTCCAATGCATGGGCAGCCTGTAACAATGTTTTTTCTTGCATCGAATTAGCAAACAACTGCATTCCTATAGGAAGACCTTGTGCAATCTCATATGGAATTGATATTGCAGGAATCCCTGAGAGATTTGCCACTATAGTGTTGATGTCAAGGAGGTAAAGCGATAAAGGATCATCAATTTTTTCACCTATCTTAAATGGCAAGACTGGTACAGTTGGTGCAAATAGAAGATCAAACTTTTTGAATGCCTGCTCAATTTCAGATTTTATCTTGCTCCTTACTTTTAGTGCTTTGAGAAAATATTTTCCTACATATCCAGCTGACGGTACAAAAGCTCCAAGAATCATCCTTCTTGTAACTTCAGGTCCAAAGTTTTTTCGTGCCTTTGATATGTATGCATTAAACTCGTATCCTTCTACATCAAAGTCAAATCCATATCTGATGTTGTCATATCTTGCAAGGTTACTTCCTGCTTCAGTTGCAGCTATTGTATAGTATGTAGCAACAGAATACTTTACAGAATCAAGTGATATTTCACTGCATTTTGCTCCAAGACTTTGGAGTTTTGATATTGCTTTACTTGTAGCAGATGCTACCTGCTTATCTACTCCTTCTCCAATCATTTCTGAAATTATGCCAATTCGTTTTCCATCTATTCCTGCATCAAGATCTTTTGTGTAATCCGTCTTTCCTTTATCGATTGTAGTATTATCATGTGTATCAATTCCCGAAACTATATTCAAAATAAATGCGGTATCTTCAACAGTTCGTGCTATAGGACCTACTTGTTCTATGCTGTTTGCATACGAAATGAGGCCGTACCTGCTTACTAACCCATACGTTGGCTTCAATCCTACTACTGAACAAAAACTAGCAGGGTTTCTCACAGAACCTCCTGTATCAGAACCAAGCGATGCAATACATTCTAACGCGCTGACTGAGACAGCACTTCCACCTGATGAACCACCTGGTACATAATCAGTATTCCATGGATTTCTGCTAGGTCCAAAATAACTGAATTCAGTAGATATTCCCATAGCAAATTCGTCAAGGTTTGTTTTTCCTGTGATTATCACATCTTGTGACTTCAGATTAGACACAACTGTGGCATCATATGGTGCTACAAAGTTTTCAAGCATTTTAGATGCGCATGTTGTTTTCATTCCTTTTGTGCATATGTTATCTTTGATTGAGATTGGCATTCCAAGACATGAACCAACTTTTTCTTTTGCTTTTAGTTTCTTGTCAATCTGTTTAGCCTGCGATATTGCGTCATCGTTTAATGAAATGTATGCATGAATACTGCCTTCTACTTTTTTTATTCGCTCCATAGTTTTTGCAATAAATTCTTCAACGGTAAGACTTCCATTTTTTACCTGTTCAAGATATTGAGTTGCAGTTATTCCAAGGTTCATTTTATATCATCTTTGGAGCTTTAACAAAAGTTTCTTTGTAGTTTTTTAATTGCGTTATTAGTTTTTCATTAAATGGCACATACTTGTCATCTCTTAGTTTGTCAAGAGACATTTCTTGTATTACGAGGGATTCAGATTCTGGACTAGCTTTATCTAGAATATCAAAATAATTGAGAATTTTTTCTACTTGTTCAATGTATTTTTCATGATCTTCCAGATCAATCTTTATGAGGTTTGCAGCGTGTACAATTTCTTCTCTTTTTACCATTTTCTCTCCTACGGAGTCAGCCTATCTACGTCTCTTGGATAAAATGTTACATCTCTGATGTTTTCTGTACCTGTGAGAGCCATCATTAGTCTTTCAAGACCCATTCCACACCCTGCATGAGGCGGAACGCCATAATCAAACACTTTAAGATGATAATCGAACGCTTCAATCTTAAAGCCCTTGTTTTTCATTCTTTCCTCAAGTTCGTTTCTTTTTTCAATTCTTGTACTGCCAGATGACAGCTCCAAATCTCCAAACATAAGATCAAATGATTCAGATATTTTTTGATCACCTGCTTTTGCTTTTACATAAAATGGTTTTGGACTCAATGGCCAGTCTTTTATGAAATAAAATCCAGTCAAGTTAATTTTTTTTAGATTTGATGGATAGAGATCATCACCCCACTCTGTTTTTGCTCCAGCTTTTTGCATCTTATCAACTAATTCAGAATATGTATACTGCGGGATTGATTCCGGAATTTCGGGAACATTTAGTTCCAAACCAGAATTTGATTTTGAATGAAATTCTTTTACTGTCTTGACCGATCTTTTGATAATGTTTTCAATGTGTTTCATGATGTCGTTATAATCTGCGAACGCCTCTTCCAAGTCTATCGATATTGCTTCAGACAAATGTCTGTTTGTTCTAGAGGGTTCTGCTCTAAAGATTGGCCCAATTTCAAATACTTTTTCGAAACTCATGGTAAGCTGTTCTTTGTAAAGCTGAGGACTCTGCGCAAGAAATGCTTCTTTGTTATAGTAAAATATAGGAAATAATGCAGCCCCACCTTCTGTTGCAGTAGCAATCATTTTTGGAGTATTTACCTCAACAAACTCTTTCTCATATAGATAGTCTCGAATCGATTTTAGAACTAGACTGCGTATTTTGAATACATGTTGCAAAACACTTCGTCGTAAATCAACTGCCCTTATCTCAAGTCTAGTGTCAATGTTTGGAACTACTTTTGTTTGGGATGTAAATGGGGCAATTTTTTCTACCTGTGAAAAGATTCGCATTTCTTTTGGCACGATCTCTACTCCATGCGGTGCTTTTGGAGATGGCTTGATTACTCCCTTTATTCCAACGCTGGATTGTTCTTTTAATTTCACCATTGCTTGTTTTATTTCATCAGGACATGAACCTGCTTTTGCCGTAATCTGGATTTCTCCTTCTTTATCATTTAGCATCATAAACACTAGGTTTCCATGATCTCTAACACTTGAAACCCATCCCATCACAGTTACTTCTCTTCCATCCATTGAAGAATTAATCTGGTTTGAGTAAATGCTTCTACGCCAAGTGCCAAGTTCTGTATCCATAATCTAACCTTTTATCAAATCTGGTCTAGTTAGTGTTAATTTATGTTGCGGACTGATTTACTTTCTTTTAATTTCAAATAAAGTGATTCAAATTCCTACAACAATGACGCTAATCTTTGGATTTACTAAAGCAAAGCGGGCATTCCAATCTGAATTAAAACTTTCTTGCATGTTTCGCAGACGCGTTCTTCTTTCCTCATAAGGAGGTTTTTGTTGCATTTTGTACATTGTTTTGCTATCAAGAAGTCTTCTTGATTGCGTGATCTTGAATTCATCTATGGATCTAGACTGTGCTATCCAACGGTGGCGTTAAACTTTGTGGATTTTTGTTGTATTTGTTTACTATGTATAGGACTTTATCATCGCCTTCTGGTAAGGGGTTAGCACAACGTCCACATTTTGGAAGTGTAACTACTGCATCATAATCAAGTTCACCTATGAACTTGTCACACTTGCAGCAACGAATTGATTTCATGTCATAGTCGTTCAAGTCTGACCACTTTGTACAGACAATTCTTTGTTACGATTCTCAAAATTTCTTATTTCTAGCTTAATTTTGTTAATCGCTACAGTAGGGTTCATGTGTTTTTTCATTATAGCTAATACGGTATGAGAAACAATTGGTATTGAAACAAAAATTGAATTTTCTCTTTCTGTTATAGTATGACTAACAGGTCCAAACTCGTCATCATAATCTCTTTGCATAGAGCTTTGCAGCCTGAACTGCATCAAAAACATCTCTTTTCTGTCCTCTGTCAGATTGATTTCGTTTTTGCACATGGAGCTTTCCATCCTTCCCTCTTTGTTAATTAATCCGATAAACTCAACTCCATCACCTAATATTGATTTGTCATGAAAAAAATCATTTTCATTTTTTATAATAGATTCTAACATAGTTTCTGGTAGCATCTGCTATCTATAACAGTATGGAAAGAGTATCATTTGGAACATAAGGGCTGCAGATTGGTATTATTAGTATTCATCTCTTATTTCTTAATTAATTACTGTTTCAGCTAATTGAGGCAGACTTCACACTAAAATCAAACAAGAATTAATTAGCTAATCTTGTGTAAATGCCAAACATGTCACTAACAAATAGAGAAAAATTGATTGTATTGATAACAAACGCTATCACATCATACTCAAAAAAGATGGAGGGGGGCAACATGCCTCAAAATCAATCAATAGTAGACTTTGTGCTCAAATCTATTCCTGATGATTTGAAATCGGAGATGTCAATGGAGTTAATCGATGATGTCTTCTCACAAATATCAAAGTAAACCATGCAACTTTCATAAAGAGCCCAATTCTAACTAAAATCAGGAAGGATAATGGCAGCAATAGCAACTTTGGGGTCTCACTGTGCATTGCAGGTTCTAAAAGGCGCAAAAGATGAAGGCTTCAAAACAATTCTTGTGTCAGAAAAGAAGCGTGAAAAACTATATCGTAGGTTCAAGTTCATAGATGAAATAATTCTTGTTGATTCGTTCTTAGAAATCGCAGATCAAAAGTGTACATCAGTACTAAAAGAAAATGATGCAATAATAATTCCACATGGAACACTAATTTCCCAAATGGATTCGTCAAAAATCGAATCCATAACGACCCCTATTTTTGGAAATAAATGGATTCTCAGATGGGAATCAGACAGAAAGATGAAAGAACAATTAATGCGAGAAGCTAAACTTAATGTTCCAAAAACAGTTACCAGCCCAAAAGAAATCAAAACTCTTGTGATAGCAAAACGTCATGGAGCGGCAGGAGGCAAGGGCTATTTTTTGACAACAAATGAAAAAGACTATAACAAAAAACGTGACAAACTAATCAAACAGGGTTTAATCAAAGGAGATAGCGACCTGTACTTACAGGAGTATTCTTTTGGTGTTTCTGCTTATTTGCAATATTTTTATTCACCACTAAAAGACGAGCTAGAATTTTTTGGTGTGGACAGAAGATATGAATCAGACATTGATGGTCTTGGAAGAATTCCAGCTGCTCAACAGCTAGACATCGATTCCATCCCATCGTTTAATGTGATTGCAAATAGTCCTCTTGTTTTAAGAGAATCACTTCTTGACGAAGTCTATTTCATGGGAGAAAGATTTGTTGATGCTGCAAAGAGACTTGTAGCGCCAGGGATGAACGGGCCTTTCTGCCTTGAAGGAGTATATGATGAGAACGGGAAATTCACCACATTTGAGTTCTCAGCAAGAATTGTTGCTGGTACCAACATGTATGTAGACGGATCACCATATTCGACGTTTCTTTACAATGAACCAATGAGCATGGGAAGAAGAATAGCTAGAGAAATCAAACAAGCTAAAAATTCTAATGAACTTGAAAAGATTGTTACATAAGTATCTAAGATTTAGGCGCCGCTAAACTCAATCAACAGATCAGTAATGAATCCTGCAAACAATCCAATGAATATACCAACCATCATTATAGTATTCGTAGTCTGTTTTCTTCCTGCATGATACATCAATAATGAAACGTAAATCAATGCACCACCTGCAATTGATAGGAACAAAATGAATGCTAAATTAGAAATCCACCAACTTCCCAAAAGTGTACCAAAAAATGTTGGTGCGCCACCAACAAAACCTGCAAGCACCAAGAAACCAATCTTTGGTCTGTTTTTAATTCCAACCAAAGGACCTACAATTCCAAATCCTTCTGTAGCGTTGTGTGCTCCAAATCCAATTACCAAAAGTATTGCCAAGCCTATCTCTCCAGAAACGTATGATTGACCTATAGCTAACCCTTCACTAAAATTATGAACGCCGATTCCTATTGCGATCATCATAGCTATTCTATACGCATTAGCTTCATGGAATAATTGATGAAGATGTGTATCACTTTGTTTGATATTTTCTAGTGATAAAATTTGTGGAAAATTCTTTGAATGCATCCATCTATTTTCGTATAATACCAAACCAAAAAGCCCGATTCCAATTCCACCAAAAAGTGCAAGAAGCGCAAGCACTCCGTCTCCTAGTGCCGCATTGCCTTCAAATGCTTCAACACTTGTATCTTCAGCTGCTTCCCAAGCATGACTGAACACGTCTATTATAAGAAATATCAAAATGCCTAGCGCGGCAGCATTAAGGAATCCCTTTTGATTGGTGGTCAGATGCCTGAGAACGGCAAATGGCAAACCTAGGAAAATTGTAAAGCCAGCTACTGAGCCTAGGATCAAAAGTTGTACGTAATCCATCATTAGCTTTCACTAATTAGGATAAGCTAACATTATTTAAATCAAATAATCATTCTAAACTCTTAGAACAAATTAATGAGTCATTCTAAAGTTTTAGAATGAGATTCGAGTCGTTTAAATAGTTAAGCGATACTAATTGAAAAAAAGATGACAAGGCGACCCACATTAAGTCAATTAAAAAAATATGATGTTAATCAAAAAGTACTAGAAGCTCTTGCAGATGTACAATCAAGAACAATATTATTTTCTGTCATAAAAGAAGGAAAGACTGCAACTGAACTTGCAGAGGAACACAAGATTCCTCTAAGTTCAGTATACAAAAAAATTTCAGATCTTGAAGATCTTTCTTTAATCAAAATAGAAAAATGGATACTTTCAAACAACGGTAAAAAATTCAAGCTTTACAAAAGTAGAATAAGTAAAGCAGACGTCAGTATAAGAAAACCCGAGCCAGTAATTAGTTTGTCTCCAAACTAACTTAATGGGTATGACCAAGAAGTTGAAAACAGACTCGTTATTTGCCGGTTGATACAAAATAAAAAAGTTTTCAGTTATTTATTTGTCAATCACTTTCTAAAAAGTTGTTATATGAATTTAGAATCAACGAAATTGATCTTTTTCAATATGCGGTTGGAATTTTTGCCATAACGCACCAAGTATTATTGCGTCTAAAACCCAAAACACAGTGACAGTACTTGCCGATGCAATTCTAAACCCACGCATCAAATCTGCTGGTGCAATTATTTCATCTGGATTTTCAGGCATTACAACGAAAATAACACTGATGTAAATTGCATATCCAAGTGGTATGGCAAATTTTCTAGCAGGATTTTTGATTTTTCTATAGATCCTTGAGAATCCAAGCGCGCCAAGTCCAGATAGCGCTATAAAGCCAACATAAAGCGAGGTTCTAAGAACGATAGTTTCAGGATCTCCCACTGTTGGAGGATTAGCTGGATATTTCAAAAACGGGATGAGAAATATAGTAAACCACATTATTCCAGCCAAAACAAGCGCCTTTTTGATATGATTTTGGCCAGGAAGAATGTGCCTAGAATATGCAAAAACTAACCCAAACAAAGCACCAATAGAAAGTCCCAATATTCCTCCTGCAAGAACTTCCCCTTGTTTTTGCCAAATTCTGTATGTGTTAAATTCTTCCCAGAACCGTGGCGTGTCTTGGGCTTCACCAGACTCAAATAGGTTTTGGTTTTCTATTCCTATGGCCATATCCAGAAACGGTTCTACTATTACAAGATTAATTAGACCATGCATTATTCCTGCAGAAAAACCAGAAATAAGAACAATAACAAGAAAAAGGAGTGTTTTCAATTCTAATCACTAATGACATGGATACCCAGCTGCATGTCTCATATCATGATATAGCTCATGCAAGTATAGTTCGTCAAAGGCGTCTGCACCTTCAACCAAACTAAACAGATGACCTTGATCAAACCCTACGACAAACAGTCCTATTCCAAATAATGCAAGAAGAATTCCTGCAGCTAATTTTGGTACGTTGTAATTTGTTTTTGTTATTTGGAAAGTGTTTGTCAATTTCACTGCAAATCAAATTCTTTTGTATTTAAATTGTTGGATGATTTGTCCAATATTTATACTATAGTCAGATTAGTGCCAATGTAAACAACGCGGAACTTTTTGCGGAGATTTCTGCAACAAATGGTTCAGAGGCAGTAGCGATAATAATCACATCACCGTCTTGAGGTTTCAGATTTTCCAACAATATTGATCTAACTTTCTTATCTTTTTGTAAACAATCAACTTCTTCTTTTGGGAAAACAAATTTGTTTTTACGGTATAGAAGAGTAATTGCACCAGTTGCACCATAAAGTATCGAAGCATCACGTTGTTCAATACCGACTTTGATCTCTTTTGCAAAATTTCGTAACAGTATAGCATGGTTATTTTTTCCCAAAGATATAGAACACTTTGGAACATCACACTCTCTCGATATTATTTTGAATAATTCACCTACAAATTTTTGTCCTTTTTTTGTAAGAAATGTACCAGAACGTAATGAATCTGCCAAACCCTCTTCTTTTAGATGCAGAATCAGAGTTTTTACAGCACCTTCACCCATATGAAGTTCCTTACAAAAAGAAGTTCTACTGACATATGGTTCCTTGTGTAATAATTGTAGTGCCTTGAAGACATGTGGGGCACTAAATGACAATACTTTACTTGAACCTCTTCTTGAAACCACTCTTTGTAATGTTTTAATTAAATCACGCAAGGATAGTATGATGATTTAACTCATAATTGAATTTTAACAATCTTAATATTCAATTCAAAGTGCAGCGCATATGTGAAAAAATACTATCTTCTTGCAATACCAGTCATTATTGGAATAATTGTAGTATATTATTTGCAAAGTCCAAGCCAAGACATGCAAGAAAAGATAACCACACAAACATTAATGCAAAATGGTTCTCCTCTCATGGGCAATCCAGATGCAAAAATTACCATAGTTGAGTGGGGAGATTATCAATGTACTTTTTGTTACAAGTTTCATCAATCTAGTAAAGATATCATAATTGAAGAATATGTAAACACAGGAAAAGCCAACTTTGTATTCAGAGACTTTCCACTAAATGGTCCTGATTCTGTTCTTGCTGCAGAAGCGTCATACTGTGCAAATGATCAAGGAAAATATTGGGAGTATCATGATGAAACATACAAGAATTGGGCAGGTGAAAAAACAGGATGGGTGAACAGAAATTCTCTTGCGCAATTTGCCAAAACAGTAAATCTTGATTTAGATCAATTTAACAAATGTCTGGACGATAAAAAATATCAACAAAAAGTATTAGATAATGAAAAATTTGGCACAAACATTGGAATTAAAGCAACACCATCATTTTTGATATTTAATAATGAAAAGATAGTCAAAATAGAAGGAAATCAACCGCTTTCTGTTTTCAGACAAGTTATTGATACAACATAACCACGCCTAATGTATTAAAAGATGAATACTAAATTTACAGCATCGATGCACTATTCATATAATTTCTTGATGACTAGGAGATCATGGAGGCAAAAAGAGATAAGGCATATAGTGAAAGAAAATTGTGATTTATGATACCATATGTGAAAAGATTATGAAGATTGATGAAGCCTTGCGTTTTGTTGGCGTGTATACTCATAAGGGTGAAATGGCTTGCAGTAGAATGCGTGAAAACACAACAAGCATGCTCACTCCAGAACAAATACAAATGTCAATGTATTATGCAAAACTTAGACATGAAACACGCGAACACCTTTCTCATAACATTGGAAAAGAAGAATTTTCTATGACAAAATATGAGAAGGTGATACGGTTTACAATTCCATTTGAAAAAGATCTTTTGTTGATAAGTGCAGACACAGATGCCAATTATGCAAAGATTGTAGACGAAATTCTAAAAGTAATTGAAGAAACCAAAAAATTAGAATAAGAATAACCATGAGAACGATTAAAGGTCATAGCATTCAAAAACAAAATACAATTAGAATCGAAAAAAGTTTTCTAATTGTAAAATTAACCAAACTTAATATTCTCAACTAGGAAGTTCAAATCATGGGCAAACCTATAATTGAAAAACAAGATTCAGTAAAACTGTACAAATTAAGAAAAACACTTGAAGATCTTTCTGACAAGTCAGGTCGCGGTACAGAGCTAATCTCGCTTTACATGCCACCCAAAAAAGCATTACATGAAGTAATAAACGGTTTACGCACTGAACAAGGAACTGCAGACAACATCAAATCTGATCTTACACGAACTCATGTAGTAGATGCGCTATCTCGTGTAATTCAGCGTTTAAAGTTATACAAAAAACCCCCAGACAAAGGACTAGTTATTTTTTGTGGCGCACTCCCACCAGAAGGAGGTGGACCCATAGGTAGCGAGGTAATCAAAATGTACGAACTAGAACCACCAAAAGAGCTTCAGACGTTTCTGTACAGATGCGACGATCATTTTCATGTAGATTTACTAAAAGACATGTTAAAAGACGACAACCTAATTGGGTTTTTAGCTATTGACGCAAAAGATGCAGGATGGGGTCTATTACATAGCGATAAACTAGAAGTTTTATCTGAAACATCATCGGGAGTAGCAGGAAAACACAGGCAGGGCGGACAATCTGCAAGAAGGTTTGAGAGACTAAGAGAAATGGAACTTGGCGAATATTATCACAGAGTTGCACATACAACACGTGAGTATTTCATCGATATTTATCCAATCAAAGGACTAGTCATATCTGGACCAGGTCCAACAAAAGAGAATTTCATAAAAGAAGAATATCTTGAATATAGACTACAAAACATGATAATTGCCACTTTGGATACATCATATGCTGGTTCAGAAGGGGTACGCGAAGCTTTTGCAAGAGCACAAGAAGTTTTATCAGATTACAGAATGGTGGAAGAAAAAAAACTTGTCGAGAAACTCTTCAATGACATCAACAATTCTCGTGGCATGGCAACCTATGGATTAAAAGATGTAATCGAACTTTTAAAAAGAAATGTTGTAGATTCGATCTTGATTACTGATGATACAAATCTTAGAAAAATAGATATCACCTGCAAGCGATGTCAAAACGTTCAAACGGAGATTTTAGAGAGACCCAAAGTAATTCAGAGAATTCAAGAGCTATTAAGATTGCCATGTCCAAATTGTAAAAGCATGGATTCAGAATCAACCGAGCGCGATATTGTTGATTATCTTTCTTTGATTACAGGCGAGACCGGAACAAAAATTGAGGTAATATCAGGTGTTACTGAGCACGGCGCAATGCTTTCAAGTATTGGCAAGATTGGCGCATTCTTAAGATACAATCCGAATCAATGAGGATATCATCATCTCTAAATATTTTCTAATTTAATATTACATTATGGAACATGTGTTAGCAGAAGAATTTGATTCCAAAGTATTGGGCAGCAGTACAAAGACATTGGTGTTATTTTATGCAGACTGGTGCCCCTACTGCGCAAATTTCAAGCCAACCTTTGAAGAAATTAATTTATATAATATCCAGAAAAAAGCCGCGCTTGTAAATGAAGATGAAAATCTGCTTTGGGACAGATTTAACATACAGGCGGTTCCAACCATGATTGCATTTCAAAACGGAAATATTCTGGCCAGACGCGATGCCAAAAAAGGAATAGGGCTAACAAGAAAAGACATGGAATCCATAATAAAAGAGTTAAACTGATTTTTAAAAAATAACCAAATCTTGAAAACATTTCTGAAATTAGACTAAAAGAAATAACCTTATGAAGGATGAAAACAAAGTAATCTTAGTGAAGAGAGAGAAATCTAAAGATTCAAAGTCATCTAAAAATGAAAAGGATGGCTATAATATTTTTGATGACAAAAACATCGAGGGTTTGATGAGGTATTATAAAATTGAAAAACCTGACGTGCTATTTGAATACATAAAGAAACACAATCTCACCAAAAAAATAGACGATATCTCATTAGAAAAGAAATCAAGATAGTTTCATACATTTTCTAATTTTAGCTGCTAGTTCTTCAAGATCTTTGTCACTTGCAATGATTCTTTTTGGCCATGCTACATCTATCTTGGCATACCTTGGTATTACATGAACATGAACATGCGGAACAATCTGATTTGCTGCTCTTCCGTTGTTTTGTCCCAAGTTAAATCCATCAGCACCAGTTGCTTCTAACACTGCACGTGCTATAGATGGAACTTTTGAAAAAAGTACTGATACTTCTTCCATATCCATATCTGTTATTTTTTCGTGATGTTTTCTTGGAATTACAAGTGAATGTCCTCTATGTATTGGATACTTGTCCATTATTGCAACATGACTATCATCTTCGTAGATGAAATATGCTGGAATTTTTCCGCCAAGTATTTGACAGAAAAGACAGATCATGCTGTGTTTCACTTGTGTATTTTATTTAAAGCAAATGAAATGACATAATTAAAAACAAATTCATTCTCCTCCTGAACCGCATGAACAAAAACCATATTCGTCTATTCTAACTTTACAGAGTGGACACTTTTCTCCATAATCTACTTCCCAAGGTTCTTTTCCATAAAGTTTGAAATGATCATCAATTTCTATTGGAATTTCACGCTTTTTTGCCAACAAAATAATTTCTTTATTCTAATATACATACATTCTTAACCAAAGTATCAGAATTTAGAAAATAGTGAGTTCAGTAATCATTTGCCACAAATGTTCAGAAGAAAAACATGATCAATGCATGGGCAAAGCAGGAATGATGAGTTGTGGCTGCACTGTTTGTAATTCCTAAGTTCGCAATTTACACATAGAACTGATTAAGTTATTTCGCTGAATTATTTTGACAAAGACTGGATTGGACTCCATTTTGTCCTTGAAATCATCAATGTCACTGCTATACTTGCAACCAAGATTAGAGCTGCAATTGGAAACTCTGGAACTGATTGGGTCCCATATACTTCGATGTAAGTTGTCCCTTCAGGAAAATTAATTGATAGAGTTCTAGAGTCAGATGTTACTTTTTCAGTAAATTCTGCTTCTTCACCATCTGCTAGAACAAAGAACTCATCGTCTTTGTCATCATCTGTCTTTGCATCAATAAGTGGTCTTGGTAGAGTTATGGTTAATTTCCCATCGTCTGTTGCTTTCATCTCTATGGTAAGCGAGTTTGTATCTACATCGACATCAGTTGTTGTTATTTTACCTCCAGTGATTTCATATTTCAAGGCAAAATCAGTATTTTGGACTTTGACTCTTCCAATCGATGGTTTGGTAGTCGGTGTAGGAGTTGGAGTTGGCGTAGGAGTCGGTGTTGGAGTTGGCGTACCTGAAGATGAAAAAGTTGTTGCAGAAGCTTCACTTGATGGATTTCCTTCGCCTAAAGAGTTTATTGCGGTAACTTTGTAGGTGTAGGTCGTGCCAGCAGCAAGATTCGAATGTACATACCATGTCTTGGCGTTTAGTGTGTTTTGGACTATAGTAAGATAACCGTTAGGTTCCTTTTCTGAAATTTTGTAACCTGTAATTGCTACTCCTCCATTGTCAAGTGGAGCATTCCATGTCATGTTTATAGCAGTAGTAGAAAGTACTTTTGTAGAAAGGTTAGTTGGTGCAGCTGGCACGGTAGGTTCAGATGATGTGGTTGGTGTTGCTGAAGCTTCATTTGATGGATTGCTTGTTCCTGCCGAGTTCATTGCTGAAACTCTAAATGTGTATGAAGTACCTGTTGTTAAACCATCATTTGAATAAGTCGTATCTGTAGAACCAGTGCTTGAAGTCACAGTAGACCAACTAGAGCCGCTTTTCATCTCTACTTTGTATCCTGTTATGGTTGATCCTCCGGTGTTAGTTGGTGCAACCCAAAACAAGTTGATCTTTGTTTTTGATATTGCCTTTGCTGAAAGATTAGTTGGCGGACTTGGTGAAGTTCCTGGTTGTGGTGTAGGAGTTGGAGTTGGCGTGCCAGATCCTGATGTTGTTGTTGGACATGATGCACTAGAACTTGATGTTGTTGTCAGAGTAATGGAGACTTCGTTTGATCTACCGCTGGCGCCAAGTGGGTAAACTGCTGATACCGCAAAGACATACGCTTCACCGGTACTCAAGCCACTTAGGGTATGTGATGTTGTTTTGGAGTTTGTATCTTCAATAAAATCTACAAACACTGTCGAATATTTCCTTTCAATTTTGTAACCTGAAATATTATAACCAAAAGTTTCTGATGGTGCATACCAACAAAGTTTCACTGTAGTTGGCGAAGCTGCAATAGCAGTAAGACTGGTTGGAACATTAGAACTTGTTGGTTTTCCAGATCCCTCAGCTGCACTGCTTGTCCCAGCAGAGTTTATTGCAGAAACTTTGTAATAATATGTAGTACCTGTTGTCAGACCATTATGTGTGTACGAAGTTATTATTCCAGTATTAGGAGTCAGCGTACTGTAATTTCCAGATGTGCCTGCTCTAACTTCAATCTTGTATCCAGTAACGGCTGGACCACTTGGTGCAGTCCATGAAAGTGTGAGCGATGTGGCAGATGAAGCTGAAACAGACAATCCAGTCGGAGGATTTGGTATTCCAGTTGATGTTTGCCCAGGAGTTGCCTCGTTTGAAGGACTGCCAGTTCCTATCGAGTTTATAGCTGAAACTCTGTAAGTGTGTGTGACACCAGCAGTAAGACCCGTACGTGAAAAGGTGTTTACATTTCCTGTCGTTGCCACTATAATATATGACCCACTTGCACCTGTCTTTTCTTCTATCTTATATCCTGTAATTGGTGAGCTGCTTGATGGCGCAGTCCATGAAAGATCAATTTGTGTTGAAGTTGTCTGAGTAGCTACAAGATTGGTTGGCGGATTTGGTACCGTCGAAGACGATGATGACGTCGGTGTAGCTGAAACTTCATTTGATGCGTTACCAGGCCCTACAGAGTTTATTGCATAAATTTTGTAATAGTATGTAGTACCAGTTGTTAGGCCAACATGAGAAAATGATGTAACCGGGCCTGTGTTTGAACTGAATGTACTGTAAGAACCTGAACCTATTTTCAGATCAATTCTATAGCCAGTAACAGTCGGTCCACCGTTGTATGCTGGTGCATTCCAACTAAGATTTATCTGAGTTGGAGAGACTGGGGTAGCAGAAACATTTGTTGGTATTCCAGGTACAATGTTTTGCGATGTTAGAATTTTGACATAGGCTTCAGGCGATGGTTGACCGGTGCCATGCTGGTTAATGGCAGAAACTTGATAAAGATATTCTCCAGCTTGAACGCCGGTGTGAGTATAAGTTGTTCCAGCATTTCCAGTATTTGTGACAAGTGGATTGACAGGATAAGAACCTGAGAACGGTTTTACCTCGATTTTGTATCCTGTAACAGCTCCGCCACTTGTAGGAACAGTCCAAGAAAGGTTAACCTGAGAAGACGATGCCGCAGTTGCACTAAGAAATTGAATTGGGCCTGGTGGTGCTGTCTGACCATAGGCAGGTATAGAAAATGATAGTACGAGTACAAAGAAGATTGTAAGTAACAAGACTTGGTGATATCGCAACTCGAAATTATTCCATAGTACTTGCCTATTAACTCCGCTAATAAATTATACTAACAATTGATCCAATAAATTAGATTATAGATATGATTTATTGGAAAAATTAGATTCCAAATCGAGAAAACATTCTTCTTAAAAGATTTGGTCTTTGTGTGTTGCCGTCACGTATAACATTTTTTTGACCAAATCTCTTTGCTCTGATAAGGCTTAGTTTTATGCATCTGTGATCTTCTGGCAGCCTATGTTCATGACAGAAACTATCATTGCAATAACTACATTCAAAGGGCAAATCTGACATTTCACCACAGTATTGACACGGTGTGAGTTGCATGTATAAAATATTTTTTTAGATTATAAAATTGTTTTAATACTAAATAATTAAGCATGGTATGATTTTGTCTAGCTGTTCCAACTATCATTTTTATGAATTATTCACCTGAATTTACTTAAATCCGCTACAATACAATTATCAGATACTGTTATTTAGGGTAAAATTTTGACGTTTATCAATCATGGGCAAAAAAAGCAAGGAAGAGCGTGCAGAAAAGCGTGAAAAATATAGTGACAAAATGTCTCGTGAAAAACTCAGATTCAAATTAATTGCAGGAGGCGTCATAGCAGGCGTTGCAATTATTATTGTAATTACATCTATCATCTTCTATCAAAATACATTTGAAGGTAAACAAAACATTCCGGGTGCACCTCCAGGTGCTGGAATACTTGGTGATGAGCATGAGCATACCGCCATGAATGTGATAATATTTGGCGACAAGTTTGACTTTTCCACTCCCGCATATCAAGTAAAGAGTCCTTACATACATTTTGAAGGTAATAATGGCGAGACAGTGCACAGGCATGCATCAAACGTTACAATGGGATACCTTTTCGATACATTACAGGTAGGACTTACTGATGATTGTTACGTCTTCCCAGATAAGAGAGAGTTTTGTACAAATAATGATTACAACTTAAAATTCTTCGTAAACCATGAACCAATTCCAAGTATATACAATTATGTATTAAAACAAAATGATAGAGTTCTAATTTCATATGGTAATGAAAATAGCACACAAATCAGTGAACAGCTTGCCAGAGTTGATTCGATTCTGATAGACATAAGACAATAAATTTTCTAAAATCAAATCAAGATTCTTTTAGAGCACTTTTTAATTCATTATATTCTTCAATTGTAATTTCACCTTTTGCTAATCTGTTTTTTAGGATCATCAAAGCATAATCTTCTTCATGTGTAGTTTGAGAATCCGAGTGTTGGATCTGTTCTCCAGAGGCATCATCCCAAACGTAATCTGTCATATGTTTTGGTTTGTGTTTCATGCCATATACTGCTACCCCAACAGCAGCTGCGGCGCCAAGACCAATTACAATATACGAAACATTTGAATCAATATTATTTTCATTGTTTGTGTTGGAGGCATCAGGTTTTTCTTTTGGTATTGTAGTGTTACCTGTTGTATTAATTTGAGATTCTTTTTTCTTTTCCGCATCAATTCTTTCTTGAATTTTTTCTTGAATCGATTTTCCAGAATCAGTATTACCACTTGTCTGAGATCCTTGCTTCTTTGCCGCTTCTATTCTTTCTTGAATTTTTTCCTCTATTGATTTTCCATCAGAGTCATCTTCAGGTTCCTGCGGTGTGGTTGTTGGAGAGGGTATAGGTGTTTGAGTTGGTTGCGGCGTTGGTACAGGTTGCGTTGTAGGATGAGATACAGGTGAGCCATCTATTGAATAATCAAAAGTAATTGAAAAGCCATCTATTTTTTGTTGATCTGTCATAAATGCAGTAGCATTATAGGTGCCGTGTGAAGAAATTTTTGAGAAATCCTTTTCAGAAATTTTAATTTCAAAGGTCTTTTCACTAGAAACAATACCAGAGTGTGCCGGTTTTACAAAATTATTTCCAGGATCATATATTACGATGGTAACAATTTCGCTGATGTCTTCTTCATCAGCAGTACCAGTAAATGTCATTGTCGTGTCTGTATTTTTTTTGTAAAGTGTTTTGTCTGTCATTAATGAGTTTACATCAGCATATGCTGGCACTGCAAATGAGATTACAATTAAGAGCGCAAAGCAAAGTGTGAATATTCTTTTATTTTGTGCCATTTTTGATTTAATCATATGATAACTATATTATTAAAAGCACGCAGAATTGATTCTTTTGGATGCAAAGCTAAAATTATGCCTGATTGCTCTCAATTTCATCTATGGAAATTTCAAGTAGAAATGTAGTGGAAGGACCGTCAAGAGCACCTCATCGTGCGATGTACAAAGCCATGGGACTTGATGACGAAGACCTCAGTAAGCCGTTCATTGGCGTATCACATACTGGAAATGAAGCTACTCCTTGTAACATACACCTTGGCAAGATCTCACAAAATGCAAAACAAGGAGTAAGTGATGCAGGAGGTACCCCAAGAGAGTTTGCAACCATAGCTGTCAGTGATGGAATAGCTATGGGCCATGAAGGCATGAAGGCATCGCTTGTCAGTAGAGAGATAATTGCTGATTCGATAGAAATCATGGTAAGAGCTCATCAGTATGATGGATTAGTTGGTCTAGCAGGATGCGACAAAAGTTTACCTGGAACCATGATGGCAATGGCAAGACTAAACCTTCCAGCAGTCTTTGTTTATGGCGGTACCATAATGCCAGGAATTTATGAAGGAAAACAAGTTACAATTCAAGACGTGTACGAAGCTGTTGGAGCATATGATGCAGGACAAATGACTTTGGAAGCTTTAAAGAATTTGGAAGATGTTGCTTGCCCAAATGCTGGTTCATGTGGAGGAATGTATACTGCAAACACGATGGCTTCGATAAGCGAGGCAATTGGAATCGCACTACCTGGAAGCGCATCGCCACCAGCAGAGGATCCCAGAAGAGCTCAGATGTGTTATGAAAGTGGAAAAGCTGTAATGAATCTTTTAGAAAATAGAGTACGGCCAAAAGATATTCTTACTTTTGAGGCATTTGAAAATGCAATCACTGTGGCAAATGCAATTGGCGGTTCAACTAACGCAATATTGCATCTTTTAGCTCTTTCACGCGAAATTGGAATAAAGCTTACTTTGGAAGATTTTGAACGAATCAGAAGAAAAACTCCGCACATAGCTGACATGAGACCAGGAGGATTCTATGTTATGCTTGATCTTGATAAAATTGGAGGCATTCCTATATTGATGAAAAGTTTGATGAAAAAAAATCTGCTAAACTTGGACGTCATGACAGTAACAGGCAAAACTCTAAAACAAAACCTTGATTATATTCAGATATCATTTGATTCAAATCAAAAAGTACTCAAGCCAATAGAATCCCCAATACATGAAGTTGGCACACTAACAATTCTCAGAGGTTCACTTGCTCCAGACGGCGCTGTAGTAAAAGTAGCAGGCGTAAAGACCTCAGAGTTCAAAGGAAGAGCAAAGGTCTTTGATAGAGAAGAAGATGCGTTTGACGCCGTATCAAAAAGAGAGATCATAGAAGGAGACATTGTAGTAATCAGATATGAAGGACCAAAGGGAGGACCTGGGATGCGAGAGATGCTTGGAGTAACTGCTTCACTAGTTGGCCAAAAGTTAGGTGAAAAAGTAGCACTAGTCACAGATGGAAGATTTTCTGGTGCAACTCGTGGTCTAATGATTGGTCATGTATCACCAGAAGCATTTGTTGGCGGAAACATTGCTCTAGTGGAAAATGGTGATGAAATAAGAATCAATGTAGAAAAAAATACTTTGGATTTAATGATTTCAGACTCTGAGCTTGAACAAAGACGCAAAGCTTGGAAACCAAGAAAACCAAATTATGAAACTGGAGCACTTGCAAAATACGCTTCACTAGTTGGTTCTGCATCTGAAGGAGCAATTACAAGACCAAAATAGAACTATTGTTTTTGGAAATGATTGTCACAGTATAGTCGTATTTTTTTATCTGCAGATATTGCAGTCACTGAAAGACCGTCTTCGAGTCCTTTTTTACATACATCACACACTGCTTCATTTGCGCTACTTTTTATTGATACAGGTTTTTGTACAAAATACAAATCTTGAAAAAGCAACCTTTCCTTGCTTTTTTGTTTTGAAACCAGCATCTGAGACATGTCTATATTATCGTCACGATCGCATATAAAGGTACCGTACTATACCGTAAATGATATTACTTGCCTTTTAACTCAGATAATACATCATACCAACAAATGATAAGAAATCAGATATTTCTTATTGATGTTTGTTTTGGCAAGAAAAAAGTTTTTGACAATTACTTCAAGTTCCAAAATAGAAAATAGGGTTTCTTTGAAATTAGCAGCAATCTAGCCAATAAATGACTATATTTTCTCATTTCCAATTCTGGCAGACGGGATTTTAATATTACATTTTCACATTTGGTTCTATGCAAATTTTAGGAGATCAGATAAAGGAACTAAAAGGCAACAGTGAAGCAAGCAAAC
>CAYSWR010000009.1:0-41515 GCA_964434855.1 uncultured Nitrosopumilaceae archaeon
TTTTAAGAAAGAATATTACAACGTAAGACGTAAGAAAACCATGAAGATAAAGTGCCCCAAGTGCAATGGCATAGCACATCTTGCTGATGACTTTTCTTCTGTCAGATGTGATCCCTGTTCCCTTGATATGACATATGGCGAGTATGTGAAGATCATCGCATACAAAGACTCCACATATTCTGACATTTTAGGAGATTATGTTGGTAGTACAGAGGGCACAAAAGCTGGAACTCTTGACGAATGGTAGAAAAAAACTACCTGTAAGATTTAATTAATTTCTAAAGAGACTGAGGTTATTGCAGTTCATATTTGAGATCATTTTGAACCTGATAGGTTTTCTAGTAGGAATCGTCATCGGAATTTTATCTTATACTGGTTTTAAGAATACAGGCAGTCCTACTCTTTTCAGACTGACGATTGCCTTTTTGTCAATAAGCATAGGTTTTGGTGTAGTAGGAGCAGGATTTCTGACAGAATCTCTTATTATCAAATCTGGCGACATAGAACCGTGGGTTCAGACCTTGGGCATAGGCATTCAGACAGTGGGATATTTTTTCATAGCTTTTTCTCACAGCATCAAGGCATTTTTTCCAAAATCAAGATACTTCAGAACCATAGCAGTACCACTTTTTGTCATCCCAGGAAATTCAATTGAGCATATTATAAGGTCAATTTCTTTTATCCTATTGATATATGCGACAATAGAGACAATTCTATCGTATATGGAGAATAAGAAAAGCAGTACGGTTTTTGTGGCCTCAGGCCTTGGCCTTCTTGCTTTAGGCGAATTTCTAGGATGGTATTCCGTTGTGTTTCCGCAATCAGTTCTTTACTATGTCTCAATATCTACCAAGATAGCGGGCTTGGGTGCCCTATTTGTTCCAGTTTCTAAAATGCCACTCACGGGGATGAAATTTGGCGGCAGTCTATAGAACCCACATGAGTATCATAGGAGACATATTAGCTACTACTAGAGATGAAGCTCCAGATGAATCAGGAGCAAGTGTCACTTATCTAATCCGCAAGGCAAACGTTTCTCATGGAAGACTCTCTAAAATATTAGAGATGCTTGTGCAACAAGGTCTGCTAGAACAGAGAAGTTCTGATAGAGCATGCAAGTATAAGATCAGTGACCGAGGAAGAGAGTTTTTGCAGGCTTACCGTGGATTTAGAGAATTTGCTGACAACTTTGGTCTGAGAATTTAGTATTCATCGTCTTCTGTTTCTTCGTCTTCTTCATCTTCCACATCGTCGTCAAAATCATCTTCAAAACCATTATCGGACTCGTCTGACATCGGCTGTAAGAAAAGCCGATTTACTATTAAAGATTTAGTTATGATTCAGAATTTTCCATGTTTTATTTGAAAAGAATAACTACATGCTGAATACACTGTATTTCAAATAATCTTCACAGTACCGCTGTTGTGCACGGCAATTCTTTTCAACAAACTCTTATGATGGTGCTACCCAACCGCCACAAGAAACGCATATGTCCATGCCATCTTCATTTACATAGGTTTCAGATCCTGGCGGGCATTGGCATTGTTGAATTTCTATATCCATGCAACATACTACGACAATCAATCTTATATCATTTTCAATAACAAAACATAATTTACTAATGACTAATTGAAAAATTGTGATAGTTGCTTGCGATCAGAGTGGAATTAATCTAGCTGCAACTACAATAAAAAATGGTGGTGTGGCAGTATTTCCTACAGATACTGTCTATGGCCTTGGCTGCGATCCACGAAATGCAAAGGCAGTAGAAGCGATTTTCCGAATGAAAAAGAGAAGAGAATCAAAGCAGTTACCAGTACTAGGATATTCTAAGGAAGAAGTCTCAAAAATAGCTGTTTTTGATGATATTTCAAGCAAGATAGCTGACAGGTTCTGGCCAGGTCAAGTAACTTTAGTTTTGAAATTAAAAGACAATGAAATAAAAAAAGCAATGAATCTGAATGATAAGATAGCTGTTCGTGTACCAAGTCACCCATGTGTTTTGGCACTTTTAAAAGAGTGTAAACTCATTGTTGGCACTAGTGCGAATTTTTCTGGACATCCAGCTTTTTCTGATTCAAAGAAGGTTCAAGAAAATTTTTCTGGATATGATGTTTTCTTGGACGGTGGTACAATTTCAAATTCTGCGAGTTCAACTATTGTTGAAGTAAAAGATGGAATTTTGAGGATATTAAGACAAGGAAAGATAACAAAAGAGGAGATTATCAATTCACTTTGAATCTGATTATAACATCTAGTAGACATCTTGAGTCTGAAGCTGCAGAAGAAATGTCAGAAATTCTAGAAGAACTTGGAGATTCTAATGTAACAGTCGAAATATCTGATCTATCTGGAATTCTTACGGCTACAACTTCACTTGATCCATTTCTGGTTGTAAAAAAGATTCGAGAAAAGATACTGGATGAACCGTGGTTGATAAGATATTGCCTAAGAGTCATACCATTACATGATACAGTGTATACAAAAAAAGAAGACATTGTAAATTCTGTTCTCAATCATGTCAGTGTAATGCAGATACATGATACATATAGAATCACAGTAGAAAAAAGACATTCTGAAATTCCTACTAGTGAGATCATAAGTGAAATTGCAGACAAAATTCAGAATAAGGTATCACTTGAGAAATTTGATTGGATAATACTGATAGAAATACTTGGTAAGAGAACAGGAATTGCAATCCTAAGAGAGGACGATATCCTAAGTACACAGAAAGTAAAGCGCAGTTTATCTGAATAGAATTGCTGCTTTTTCTGCAAGCAGATCTTCCAGTGGTGTATTTGATGTTACAGCTTCTAATTGTTTTTTTAATATTTTAAATTCTTTTTTTAGAAAGGTGGAATTTTTTATTGAAAACAAATTTGATTTCAGATTAGTTCTTATTTCATTAAATAGTTTGTTGAATGATTGTTTTTTTCCAATTATTATTAAGACAAAATCTTGTTTTCTTTGTAGTCCAACCTTTTGTATGGCTTCACTGATCTGTTTTGTACATGCAAATCGCATCAAAATGTCTGTCTCAATTTTATTTGAAAGTAGCATTCCATCTTTTTGTGCTGCCAACGATATTGCAATAATCTTTTTGGCATGATTTGAGCCAAGAACAAAAGATGATTGTATGCCCTGAATTACTAGATCTTGGTATTTTTTGCGTAAATCATCAAGAAATCCTACTGGATCGTCAATGCGTTTTACTCCCATAAGCTCTACATTGTTATTAAAAATCTGAAACTGTATTCTTTGACTGCCGCCATGTATTACAGGAATTATGCTTACAATATCTCCATCTTTGATCTTTGTTGCAAAACCATCAAGAGTGGAAGAATCAACTCCATTAACAGCAACTAGTATGTTTTTGACATCTATGGGAGCTGTGTTTTTTGGTATTTGTGTTTGAAGGAAATCTAAGAGTTCAGAGATAGTAGAATTGTCTTTTTCAAATTCTAATTTATCAGTGGCAAGAGTCTTTTTTGCTCCACCTAGAAGCTTTATTGTTATCATGCGTTATAAAATGGATTTTTGCCTATATTGAATTTTGTTCAGATTAAGAACTAGTAATTTAGTTAAGTATCTCTTCTGCTTGCAGTTCTTCTGTTTCATTGGCAGATGAGGTTTCCTGCATTGCCTGAGCCTCTTTGTCTTTTTGCTCTTCGATTTCGCGTTTGATGTACGTAGTTATGTAACCTGCAATTTCATTTTTGAGTCCTTTTGATCTAACTATAGCTATTTCATCTAGGGCCTTTTTATTTTGTGCAAAATCAGTTCCGAATTTAGCTTTGTGTAAAGCCATGACTTCTGTCGAAATTCGTTTGATTCTGTTCACGCCTTCGATTGGACACAGGGGTTTTTTATACCTATACACCCAGATAGCGCTTGGAATTTTGTTCAATATCATATGAAAGATCATCATATGTTTTGTTCAAAACACTGGCTGCACAAAACACAACACTTGGAAGAAAAGTGATTTGTGCAGTTTTCATTGCAAAACACCGTGAAAATCGTACAGGGCCATCTGTTTCTACAAGTATTTTGTCTTTGTTTGTTTCTGAAAGCAAGACTTGCTTATCTTTTGCATAAATCATAGCAGGACCATAGGAAGTATAGCAACCAAGATCCATCGCTGCCTTTAGATGTTCTTTACTACCAGCAAACCAATGCAAAAGCACTCCAGGAATCGAATATGAAGGCAGAATAGAAAGTATTTCATCCAATGTAGCGCGTGAGTGAATAGACACGGGTTTGTGTAGTTTTTCAGCAATTGAAAGCATTTTATGAAATACCGTTTCTTGTCTTTTAAAACCGTCTTGATTAGAAACATATGTTTTGTCAAGACCAACTTCACCAATACCAGTAATTTGACTAGAGTTTTTTTCTATCAATTCAATAACTGATTCTAAATCATCAGCTGCTTTTTCTGGATGAATACCCACAAATGACAACGCAAGTTTGGTTTTTTTTCCAAGCTCAAGTGTTTTTTCTGAAGTATGAAGATCCATTGATACACAGCATGCACGTATCTTCATTTTTTCCATGCTTGTAATAATGAATGGCATATCCTGCGAATATTCATCATCAGAAAGATGGATATGCGCATCTGTGAGCCAGCTCATGACATGCCTTTAATTTTCTCCTTAAAATAGTCTGTAGAAATCGATTTGCGCGTAGGTTTTTTTCCACTCGAAGTCTTTTATCACAGATAAGAAAAACCACTTTATGACAGCCTCGGAATTCGGTCTTTCTGCAATGTATCGTATTTTAAAAAAATCAGGTGCAGAAAGAGTGAGTGATGAATCTGCAGACGAATTAAGGAGGATATTGGAAGAAATCGGTACTGCCATAGCCAAAAGTGCGGTAGATATGTCGGTTCATGCGGGAAGAAAGACAGTCAAGGCAGAAGACGTCAGACTGGCTGCAAAACCATTTGCAAAATTCTAAACCTAAAAGATTTAATTGTTCATCAGAAGCTTTTTTGACTGCGGTGAGGTGGCAGAGCGGCTATGCGTTCGCCTGCAGAGCGAATCTATAGGGGTTCGAATCCCTTCCTCACCTTTGTCATGATGATATCATAATAACCAGCCTTTCTAAATACAGGATTTTCTAATCATCATAGTTTGGCAGACAGAACCAATGGTCTATTGGAATACATCCCAGGTGCTCGTCCAATTTTGTTTCAGACTACAAATGGACAACCACTTGAAGGATTTGTACAAAACATACGTAACAGTATTAAAGAATATGCAGAAAGTGCTCAGAGTGAAGTAGAAAAAGGGAACAATTTTTTGCAATGGGTTCTAACAAGAGTTTTTGAAGCAACTGAAGATGATGCTACTGATGCAATAGTAGATGGTGCAAACGATTTAGGAATAGACGCATATCTTCCAGTTGATTTTTCTGAAGGCACCGTGAGATTGTTTCAATCAAAATATGGCACATCTCATTCCATGGAAGCAATTGTTAAATTCAAAGAAGATGTCAAAAACCTACAAAATCGAGATATTACAAAGATGCGCCCTGAGCTTGCACATCTTGTTACTCAGATACGTGAAAAGAATCTAAAAGTAGAATGTGTATATGTAACAGATCAAAAAGTTGATTATCAAAACAGCGATTCTTTTGAGATATGCGATATTGATTCCATAGTACAGAAGCTCTGGGATAGAATAAAAAAACCAGCAGCAGGAAAAAAAGCATCTATCAAACTAGAAAGTAAACTAAAGTACCACAGTACAATACTTGGCATTTTGAAATTAAGAGAGTTAACAAACTTTGTTACAAAAAATCGAGACTATGTCTTTGAATCAAACATCAGGCAATGGATGCAGTTTAAAACCACAGTAAACAAGGGCATACGAGAAACTCTTCAAGAATCTCCTGACAAATTCTTCTATTACAACAACGGCATAACCATTGTTGTAAGCGACTTTGAAGAACTTGAGGATGATACGCTGATGCTACATGCACCTCAAATTGTAAACGGTGCACAGACATCAAACTCTATTTTAGATCATGCAAAACGAACCCATAATCTGGAAGGAAGTATCACAGTCACTGTAATTAAAGCAGCAGATGAGCGTGATCAAAACAATATTACAAAATATAGAAATTCACAGAATGCAGTACGGGGAAAAGATCTTGTTTCTTTGATGGATTTCCATAAATCTATAAAATCTCAGATGGAAAACTTTGGATATTTTTATGAGATTCAAGCTGGTTCGTTCGATAGTAAGACAAAGTCACAACAAAGTGAGTTTACTGGGGATGCAACATACAACAAATATCTTCCAGAAAACCACAAAAAAGTAATTGTTGCAAAGGATGCAATACAAGCACTTGTAGCTGGTATTGAACAAAGACCCACAGAATCATACAGTTCACCTGCCCAGTTTCTTCCGCGCGGAAGTAAATATGATGAGGTTTTCAATGAAACCCTAAAAGACGATTGCAGAGTGCTTTTGTATCCATATCTTGTTAAGGAATATGCAAAAAAAATTCTCAATTATGGCAAGAAAGGTGGTCATAAGACAAAAAGATATGCTACTTTGTTCTTTCTTGCCACATACTTTAAGATCTTACATGAAAAAATACTATCAACAAAAGGCGATTTTAAAGAAGATATCTCAAAGCTCGAACCTATTTTCAAGAGTGTTAAACTAAACCAGAGAATTTTGAAGCTGACAGATACTATTGTAACAAAATTCTTGGAAGACACTGTTGTTGATGATGAAATGGACGCTGCAAACACCTATCATAATTTCTTTTCACATAATGTTTGGCAAGATTCTATGATACGAGTTATTGAAAAGAAGATAAAACAAGAAGAAGATGAGATTAATTCTATTAAAAAAATAGTTCAGGATCTTTTCTAAATTTTTTATACAAAAAGCGGCAGATGGGTGACCGATAGGTCTCTTGCAGGAGGTCCGCATCTAGCCATCCAGTCTACCGCAAGATTATTCCTATAAGAAGTACTATTTAACATGATTTTTATTACGAAAATATTGGAACTGAATCAAATTGGAAATTGACAATGAAAAATGTTCCATGTGCAACAAACCAATAGTAGAACACAAGTATTATCCAATGGAATCTTGGAACATCAAAGGTGTGTTATGTGGCTCTTGCTATTCTCAAAAGATTGCCGAGTTTTATCCTGGAACACATGAAAGAACTAGAACCTAAATTTCTAAAATCCAACCTGTGTTAATTTTATTAATATCAGATTTGTCTCCAACTCCAGTAGCATATCGCCAAATAAAAGGCGCATTTGTTTCCATTTTGATTTTTATTTTGGCAAGCGATTCCAATTCTTGATTTAGATTTGTGGCAGTATTTGCACAACTTTCGCAGAATTTACATTTGTGGTCTAGTGTTACTGACGAGGACTCAATAACAGGATATGCTCTACATGCAAGAGGTCTACTTTCGTATATTCTGCATTTATAGCCTCCATGAGGTGATCTTTCTTCACTTTCTGTATCTAAAAATGGGCATGTATTACCATTTGATTCCTTTCCCATCAATTGATACGCAAGTATCTTCGCAGGTCCGTTAGATTTTTCATACGATACCCCAATACGCGGTAATATTACTATATCAAGATGTAGATTTTTTGCTAGCGATTCAATCTTTTCTTTTTCATCAGGAAGAATCAGGACTCCAACTTTGCCAAATTTTATTGTTGGATAGTATTCTCTTTCGATACAGCACTTTGAACAATCTTGGACACATTTAAAGTCCATCGTTTTATATAATCACTGGAAAATAAAACTCATTCTACGTTGTTTTGGATTTATTGTGATACAAGCAATTCCAAGCTAATGCATCGTCTTTTACATTACTTTCTTGCAAAAATTTAATGTCAGTTACAAGCTTTTTCTTTTTAAAAAGTGCTACAGGTGATGACTCGTCTTTTTCTCTATATATTCCCATTCTAAGATAGGCTTCTCCATCATGTCCTTTTTTAAATCGTTCATAATGTTCTGATTTTTTTAAAACTTTGAAAAATGATTTGTTAGACTCTGGAAAAGGTGAGTCTCCTCCCATTACAAACCAATAGTCATCATCTACTTCTACAAATCTCATTTTAATTGATGGATCTGCCCACCATTTTATCACATCTTCCCAGATCTTGATTGCCTGTTTTTTGTCTGAAAATATAGGGAACACATTCATCCTTAAATCATAAAACCGATATCCTACGCCAAGGAAGTCATCAAACCATTGGATCGCATCTTCGTTAGGCAATGCAAACAAAGGCACGGAAATCGGTATTTATCTGATATGAGTAATACCCATATATTACCTCATGATAGTGTTCCTAGATATGGTAGCCTATAGAACAAGTATGCAGATAGTAAGTGACTTACTTACGGTTACCGAACAAAGTGGAGTAAACGGCATTAATGTAACTTCACTTTTAACAAAGGCAAATCTGTCACATTCAAGACTGGGCAAATTTCTGAATAATCTTACCGGAGCTGGTCTTATTAACAGAATAGAATTTGACGGAAAGAATGTTTTTGTTATAACTTCAAAAGGTAGACAATACATGGAATCATACAAAAACTTCCAGAACCTTGCAGATTCCTTTGGTCTAGACCTCTAGTCATTTTTTAGATTTTCTATCTTTTCGTTTCTGTTTTGCATCATATAGTATCATAATGATTGCACCACCAAGTAACATGTAAAAGATTGGGATTCGATTTCCCGCAAGTGCAATTCCCATGCCTGTTATCAAAAAGATCAAGATAACTATTAGGTACTTGTCCATGTAAGAGTAGAATCTCAAAACAATATATCTTTTTGAGTTAAAACGATCTTGTATTCTAAGGATGAACACCAAATTACTTGAAATTATTGGACTTGCACTCATAGGGGGAATGATCTATGCAATGTTTGGTGGAGAAAAAGACGGTCCCATATGGTCACTTTTTTGGCCATGTGCAGCAGGAGTTGTTGCGATCAACGTATATCGAGCAAAAAAGAAAAAACGTGCAAATAAATAATTTTCAGAATAAATTTTTTGCAATCTGTGATTTTGCTACAAACAAAATAATCTTTTTATTAAAAAAGTAATTAGAAAAAAGATGATCGACAGATCTATAAAGGTGTACTTCTTCGTTAGTGAGAGAGAAACATGACTGAGATTTCTAGATGGTGGAATGGTTTGGGAAAAGAATTAGAAATAGATCTTGAAAGTCAAGACGGTTTTAATGAAGATGTTTCAGCATAGATTTTTTGTATTTTAATTATAAACCACAAAGATATCTTTAAATTATATCATGAGATCGGTTTTAGAAAGAGCGTGTTTGGATGACAGAAAAAATGGATGTAGTTGGAATTAATATTTTAAAACAAAACGGTGCAAACGTGGACGAAATCATAAAGTTGTTAGTCAATAATGCATCAGTTGAATTCACAGCGTACTATTACTTTACACTCCTTAGAGCTCACTGTACCGGCATGGAGGGCGAAGGCATTAAAGGTGTAATCGAAGACGCAAGACTTGAAGATCTAAGTCACTTTGAATCATGTATAGAAAGAATCCATCAGCTTGGAGGAACGCTTCCTATAGATGCCACTGATTTCATCAAAATGTCTGGTTGCGAGTTTTTACAACTACCACAAAACAAAACAGATTTGAAATCAATCCTAGAAAAATGTCTGAAAGCTGAACAGGGAGCAATTGTAAACTGGAATAAGATGTGTAATCTGACTCTAGGTAAGGATCCTACAACTTACGATATTGCAAAAGATATTCTAGCAGAGGAAATTGAGCACGAAGCTTGGTTCCTAGAGTTGCTATTTGGTAGACCGTCTGGACATATGCGAAGAAAGTATTCTGGTGAAAGACCTCATACTCGTAAGCATTCCAGATCATTAGATCATCTGTAACAATCAAAAATCGAACATATCATTTTAGAAATTAAGCCTCGAGCGGGATTCGATCCCGCGGCCTAACGCTTACGAGGCGTTCGCTCTACCAGGCTGAGCTATCGAGGCAATGGTTCGCTTTCCATCAGAGTTTATAAAAAGCCTTTGTGCTTTTGATTCATTGATAGTATCTATCTCCGGTGTGAGAGGAGTTTTTGGTGATGATTTAAACCTTAATGACATAATGAAATTTTGTAGAAATTTTTCTGTGTTAATCAAATCAAAAAAATGTGTTGTTGCACACGACACAAGATCTTCAAGCAAGATTCTAAGTGAGACCGCACTTGCGGCATTGATGGAAAGAGGGATTAATGTGTACAATTTGGGAATATCTCCTACGCCTGTCATTTTTAGAGAATCACGAAAATATGGTGCTGGTATTATGATCACATCATCTCATAATCCTTTACAATGGAACGGTATGAAATTTATCTTAGAAGGCAGAGGAATAAATGAATCCGAGATTGAAGAAATTAAAAAACAACATAAATTTTCAAAAGAAAATATTGGTTCAGAATTACAAATCAATTCAAGTTACATTTCAGAAGCAACGAAACTGATCGGTAAAGTAGAAGATGCACCAAAAATTGCCGTAGATGTTGGCGGAGGAGCAGCTTTTGATGTTGCACCCAATTTGCTTCGAAATCTAGGATGCAAAGTCATTACAATAAATGAAAGACCCGGAATTTCTTCACATGGTCCAGATCCTACGTCTGAGAACCTCAATGAGCTAATTTCTGCTACAAAAAAGTGTGAAATTGGCTTTGCGTTTGACCTTGATGGAGATAGATTAGTGGTTGTAAAGGATGGTAAAAGACAAGCACCGGATATTACTTTAGGATTAGGTGTTTCAAAGGCACTTGAATTAGGATACAAACGATTTGTTCTCAGTATCGATACAAGTGTCTCTGTTGAGAAATTTATCAAAGATCAGGGAGGTCAGGTTCATAGATCCAAAGTAGGCGAAGCAAATGTTGTGGATTTGATGCTAAAAACAAATTCACAGGCGGGTGGAGAAGGAAGCAGTGCGGGTTTCATCTTACCAGAGTTTAACATGTGCCGCGATGGTATTTTGACTAGTGGACTTGTTGCGTCCATGCTTAAGACAAAGACCTTTTCTGATGTATTGAAGTTCATGGAAGGATATGTACAGTTACGAACCAAAGTTGATGTAGAAGATTTGTTTCATGAAAAAACTTTACAGATTTTATCTGAGAAGATGAAAAACCAATACAGTCAGTTAATTACTATTGATGGGATAAAGGCAATCGTAGATGAAGACAGTTGGGTGCTTGTAAGACAATCAAATACCGAATATATTGTACGAATATCTACAGAATCAACAAATTTAGTAAAAGCACGATCTATTCAAAAACAAGTTTCAGAGTTGATAAAACAAAGCTATGACCAAGCTAGACGAAGCAAAAATAATTAAAATTTTTCAGCAAAGCTTTGGAAAAAAATCAAAGTTTGTACCTGAAGATGTAGAAATACTCAGGATTGGAAAGATACACTTTGTGACTAAATCTGACATGCTAGTTGAAAGTACAGATGTTCCTCCAGGAATGAAAATAGATGAGATTGCAAGAAAAAGCATGGTTGCTTGTGTAAGTGATTTTTCAGCAAAAGGGATCAAGCCGCTGTATGCTACAGTTTCCCTTGCACTTCCAAGCGGATTTTCTAAATCCAAAATAACGAAATTGGCCTCTGGATTTAAGAAAACATCTAAAGAATTTGGCATCAAAATAATTGGAGGTGATACAAACGAGGGAAAAGAAATAGTTATTGAAGTTTCCATGTTTGGTATCGCCCAAAAAATAGTAAATAGAAAAGGCGCAAAGATTGGAGATGTTATTGTTACATCTGGCCCCTTTGGGTATACTGCATCAGGATTAAAGATCATTTTGAATCATTGTAAAGCAGAACCTAAGTTTATTAAGAAATCTAAAAAACTGGTTTTCGTACCAAAACCAAGACTAAAATTTGGTTTAGCTATTGCAAGATATCTTTCATCCTCAATGGATTCAAGTGATGGGTTATCCACTACTTTAAACGAAATGAGTAGACAAAGCTCCAAGAAATTTATAATAACAAAATCTCCAAGTCATCATGATGTTGAAAAATTTGCAAAAGCAAATAGAATTAGATTTATGGATCTTGTCTTTAATGGTGGCGAAGAATATGAGATCGTTGCAACTATTTCACCAAAGAATTTGCCAAGGGTTAGAAAAATTGCCAGAATTCAAAAAATTCCATTATTTGAGATAGGACATGTTACAAAGGGAAAAAATGTGATTTATCAACAAGAAAATAAAATTACAATCATCCAAAACAGAGGTTGGCTTCATTTCAAATCCTAATGTTTTTTAAACCCATACAGAGCTTGGAAAATGTTGTCTGAACAAGAAGCCAAGGAAAAATGGGGAGTTGCCCACATTTACAGTAGTTTCAACAATACCATTGTTCACATAACAGACCTCTCAGGTGCTGAAACAGTTGCAATCAGTTCTGGAGGTAGGCACGTAAACGCCGACAGATACGAATCATCACCATATGCTGCAATGAAATCCACAGGTGCGGTCGTAGAAGCTGCGCATGACAAGGGTTTTACATGTATGCACATCAGAGTGAGAGCCGTAGGAGGAGTTGGTGCAAGAGTACCAGGCCCTGGTGCACAGGCTGCAATCAGAGCATTAGCAAGAGGCGGATTTAAGATTGGAAGAATTGATGACGTCACGCCAATTCCACATGATACAACCCGTAAAAAGGGCGGCAAGCGCGGAAGAAGAGTCTAGTCTTCTACAAGTTTCATTCTTATTTTGCAGTTTTTAGATTCAAAGAATTTTGTTACAAAATCTGTAAATTTTTCTTGAAAGGCTTTACCTTTTGTATTCATTATTTGAGTACCAAATTTTTCTTGCATACCTGCAAGCAGTTCACTTTTAAACAATATTTTGAAAAAAGTCCAACCAAATTTTTCTACTGGATTGCTGAGCAAAAAGCCGTCAGTTACTCCACATGATGATTGAAGATCTTTCATGACTAAAGTAACTCGTTCTTTATCAACTTCGTACTTAGTGGTGGATACTTCAAATATGACAGCATAATTACTCATAAGATTTTATTTTTTAACTACTAAATTTGGGTTTCGAAATTTTTTTCTGTAAATAAATGCAGTTATAATAGAACCTACAAAAGGAGCAGACCAATATAACCACAAATCGCCTATAACTCCAGAAAATATCGCAGGAGCCAATGAACGAATGGGGTTCATCGAAGCTCCAGATACAGAACCAAAGAAAAACACATCCATTGCAACAGTTCCGGCAATTATGGTACTGATGAAAATAGTTTGCAGTCCTTTTATGTTGACTGCAATCAGTATGCTTCCCATCAAAAATACAGTCGCAAGAACCTCAATTCCTAAGAATAATCCAATAGGATATTCATAATTTGGAGAGTTAGTTCCGAGACTTGCAAAATTTCCAAAGACGTATTTCACAAACAGACTTCCCAAAAACGCACCAATTGTCTGAGCTGCAACATATACAGGAATTTGTTTTGCACTGATGTATTTTGCAACAAAATACGCCACAGTAACGGCGGGATTAAAGTGTGCCATCGAATACTTGCCAAACAAAAATATCATTGCACCCAAACCGATAAAATGCATTGCTGAAATGAAACCAATTCCCAAAGTGTTTTCCATCATTCCGTCATAAACAATAGAGCCTGTGGCTGCAACAACCAAGCCAAAAGTACCTGCCAACTCTGCCAGAAATATAACAAAATTTGATTTGTGCATCAGATTACCTTTCAAGATTTTTGACAAGTTCTATTACTTTGACCTCGATCTGGTCGCGGATCTTGCGCACCTCATCAATTGATTTTCCCTTCGGATCTGGTATTTTCCAATCAATTACATTATTGAAAAACAATGCTAGACATGATTCTTTATCCATGCAACCCATGTTTACTATTTTAGTAGACTGATGCACCATCTCTTCGGAGATCATCTTAGGGATTTGTTTACTGATGTCAATGCCAATTTCTTTCATCACTTTAATTGCCAAGGGGTTTGTTTCATTGACCGGTTGTGTACCTGCACTGATTGGTTGATAACTAGATATAACATATTTTCTAAAGAATCCTTCTGCAATCTGACTTCTTCCAGCATTTTCCACACACACAAAAAGTATCTTTTTGGTTTCAGACATGGAAGGTTTATATAAATATACATTTATATAAATATCTATTAATATGAATAGCTTAACACTGCTCAAATGCATCTGTGATGAGACTCGCTTTAACATCCTTGAATTGCTTCAAAAAAACAAAGAATTGTGCGTAAACGACTTGGTCTCGGACTTGAAAAAAGATCAACCTCTGATATCTCATCATCTAAAAGCGTTAAAACAATGTGGTATAATACATTCAAGGGAAAATGGAAAAATGACAATGTACAGTATTGCCAACATGGAAATATCGAGACTTATTAACGACATCACAAAGGCAAGCAAAAAAATTGTAACAATATGTACTGATTCCTCTTGTTGCGCTTGAGATTATAATTTTTCGATTATCTATTCAGTTTGATTTTCTGAACTTTCTTTGATAGATGTACTTTCCTTTAGTTTATCAGACCAAGAAACAAGCTTTCCATCTTGTTCTATTTTTATCGTAGTAGCTACACGGACACGAATTCCAATAGACCTGAAAATCGTGAGTAATTTTCCACCATCAATTGTTTCTGCGACTTCTCCAGATTGAATTAGATCTGCAAGCTTGTCTACAACCAATTTAGTTTCTTCTGGAAATTGAGATTCCGCGTTTTGTAGAACTTCTATACCGCGATAACCGAGTTGTTTTATTAGAATCTCTCTTGGATTCGGAGCAGTAGTTTTTTGATCTTGTTTTGTTGCTTTTAGCTCTTCTTGTTTTTGTTGTAATGAGATGTTTTTTTGCATCTCAAGCAAACGTTTTGCCTTTAGAAGATCTAACTCTTTGTCTTCTTCGCTCATCCTTTTATAACACCTATAGGAACAAGCTTTGCAACTTTAGTAGCTATACCAAGTTCGTGAGAAACATTTGCAACCGCATCTACATCTTTGTATGCTTCAGGTGTTTCTTCCACAACTCCTTCTCTTGTAAGAGCTTTTATGAAAATTCCTTTGTCGCTAAGTGTTTTTTGTACTTGTACATCAGTATAGTTTCTGCGAGCTGCAGATCGTGACATTGTTCTTCCTGCACCATGTGCAGTGGAACCAAAACTTAGATCAAGTGAATTTGGTTTACCTAAAAGAATCCAACTAGCTGTTCCCATTGAACCGGGAAGGAAAACAGGTTGTCCCATGTCTCTGTATTTTTGTGGTATTTCATCCCTACCTCCAGGAAATGCTCTAGTGGCACCTTTTCTATGAACCACAACAGATTTTAGTTGTCCGTCAATTTTGTGCTTTTCTACCTTTGCGATATTATGTGCCACATCATAAACAAGTTTCATATCCAAATCAGATTCAGATTGTTTGAAAACGCGTTCAAATGCCTTTCTTGTCCAATGTGTAATCATCTGTCGGTTACTCCATGCAAAGTTTAGTGCAGTAAACATGGCTTTTCTATAAGACTCACCCTCCTCTGATGAATTTGGAACACAGGCAAGTTCTCTATCTGCCAGAGTTATACCGTATTTGCTAAGCGCTTGTTCTGAAACTCTAAGATAATCGCTGCATATTTGGTGACCAAAACCTCTTGATCCGCAGTGAATCAAAACGGTCACTTGTCCTTCATTGTAGATTCCCATTCGTTTTGCTGCTTCCTTGTCATGTATTTCTGCAACTTTTTGTACTTCAAGAAAGTGATTTCCAGAACCAAGGCTTCCGAGTTGTGGTGCGCCACGTTTTCTAGCAGTTGCTGATACTTTGCCAGGATCAGCATTTTTCATTTGACCATTTTCTTCACATACATCTGCATCGTCTTTAGATCCGTATCCATTGTCAACTGCCCATTGAACTCCTTTTACTAATACTTCATCAAGTTGTGAAAAACTTAGTTTTATTGCTCCTTTTGAACCAACGCCAGATGGAATGGAGCTGAAAAGATCGTTAACGAGATTTTTTAATTTTGGTCTAACATCATTTTCATTAAGATTTGTTCGTATTAATCTGACACCACAATTAATGTCATATCCCACACCACCAGGGCTGATCATTCCTTCTTCTGCATCCATAGCTGCTACTCCTCCTACAGGAAATCCATATCCTTCATGTCCATCAGGTAAAACTACTACATGTTTTTGAACTCCTGGTAAAGTAGATACGTTGATTGCTTGAGTAATTGTTCTATCTATCATCATTTTTTGCAATAGCCCTTCATCTGCATAAATTGTAATAGGAACTTTCATTCCACGATTTGAATCAGCATCTATTTGATAATGCATATTGCCGATTTTTTTGGGAACAAGTGATGCCATAATTAATACCAAAGTCTGTTCTTGACAATTTAAATCATAAGTAGGTTTATTTTCCTAATTCAGTTCAAATTCATTATGCCTATTTTACCAATCGATGGGGGACGATATGGTACCAAAGAAATGCGTGAAATTTTTGATGACCAGAAGAAAATCCATTATCAACTTGAGTTAGAGGCAACTGCAGCAGAATCTCAATCTGAAATAGGCATAATTCCAAAAGCAGCAGCCCAAAACATAGCAAAAATGGCAAGATCTGGGAAGATCACTACAAAAAGAGTAAAGCAGCTTGAAGCAAAAAGTGATCATGATACTGTTGCTTTAGTGGAAGCATTAAGCGAGCTTTGTACCCCTAATGCAAAGCCCTGGATACACTATGGTCTGACAAGTAACGATTTGGTAGATACAAGTACTTCTATGCAAATCAAAGATGCACTTGCAATTATAGAACCAAAGGTTGCAAGACTGGCAATCATTTTAGCAAAGCTAGCAATGAAATTCAAGGATTTTCCAGCTGTAGGAAGAACTCATGGACAGCATGCAAGTATCATAGCATTTGGTTTAAAATTTGCAAATTGGGCTTTGGAAATGTCAAAACACATAGAGAGAATTGAACAGTGCAAAAAGAGAATTTTGATCTGCAAGACACTTGGTGTTGTTGGAACGGGATCCCTCATGGGATCAAAAGCATTAGATGTTCAAAAAAGAGTTGCAAAGAAACTTTCTCTATATCCTGCAGATGTTACTACACAGATTGTTCCACGAGAAGGATATGCAGAATATGTGTTTTGTATCGCATTAATTGGTTCTACACTAGAAAAAATCGCAGTAGAAATAAGAAATCTTCAGAGAACAGAAATTGGTGAAGTTGCAGAACCTTTCAAAAAAGGTCAGATGGGAAGTAGTGCTGTTCCTGTAAAAAGAAATCCTGTAAAAAGTGAGCGTGTAACGTCACTTTCAAGGATGTTACGAAGCCAGATAAGCGTATCGTTTGAAAACATACCATTATGGCATGAGAGAGACTTGTCAAATTCTGCAAATGAAAGATTTACTCTTCCAACAAGTTCCATCTTGTTAGATGAGATGCTAGAAGCAATGACAAAGATTCTTTCTGATCTTTATGTAAATAAGGACAAAATAAAGAAAAATCTAGGAATTACAAAAGGTCAAATTTTTGCAGAATTTGTACTTGATGCATTAATTAAAAAAGGTGTGCCACGCTTTAACGCGTATAGAGACATACAGAGGGTGGCTTTTGCAGCTTCTGATTCAGAAATGGAGTTTTTACATGCTGTAAAAAATGACAAAGCAATATCAGCACACCTGACTGAAAAAGAAATAGAAAGAATTTTTGTTCCAGAAAATCATCTCGGAGCATCCAGTACAATAATCAAAAATGTCTTCAACAAGGTAAACAAGACATGCTCTAAATTTACTTGATTTTCATCAAGGCTTTGTGGATAAGAGAACCATACTGAAGAGCTTTTTTACGCTTGAGTGTAGCTTCTTTTGGAACTCCAATCTTTAAAGCAAGATCTCTAACAATGTGTTTTCGTATTAGATCATCAGGCCCATGTATTTTTTCTTCAATAGGAATTTTTTTTGCAAAGTTTACAAATTCTTTTGAAAGAAATGGTTGCATTATCTTAACACCAAATTCTGAAGCAATCGTGTTAACTGCCTTCATCATGTTGAGTTCATTTTCAATTTTTGATTCCATTAGATTCATAACACTTTCATTGCCATGTTTTATTGCATCTCTGTACGCATTATAGCCACAGAAAAGCTCGTCAATTCCATTTGCTGTGAGTACTTTATCAATACTGTTGTGCTTTGCGAGCTTAGATACAAAGTAAAACGCAATACAATTTTCATTCCATGAGAGATTATCTGTTTTTATTGTTTTTTTGATCTGTTCTGCTATTTCTGGAAATATTCTTGATGAAATTTTTTCGATTTTATGTTCGTAGCCAAACAAGTGAGATATTTCCTTAGAAAATTGAATGTCATGAGAATCTGCAAATCCTATAGTCAATAGTGTCACATCGTATCCGAGATCAGTACAAAGCTTCGCTAAAAGTGAGCTGTCTACACCACCTGAAAAGGCAATACCTATTTTTTTGTCATCAAGCATTTTTTGAATTGATTCGTTCATCTTTTCGTATAGTCTGTCTTTAAGATCTGTCAATTCTATAGATTGTAAAAATCCGCCCTAAGTTAGTTGCGATGTTTTGATAGTTAAATAGAGGAATCGCCAAAAAGATTCATGGGTTTAACCAAATTATCAGATGAACAGATCAAAAAAGAATTAACAAATTTGCCTGGTTGGAGTCTAGTCAATGGGAAACTACACAAGGATTTTGTCTTCAAAGATTTTATCGAAGCATTTGGGTTCATGTGCACAGCTGCATTACACATAGAAAAGATGAATCACCATCCAGAATGGTCTAATGTGTACAACAAGATCAAAGTTGATTTAACAACACATGATGCGGGCGGAATAACTCAAAATGATATCAATCTTGCAAGAACTCTAAACTCTTTGATATAGACAAGCATTCAGTAATCTCATTTTTTGATTTTTTTGCTGTACAGAATTTATATACAGAAGAATATCAAAAATTTTCAAATGGCAAGTGGTTCAGCAATTTTGGATTCTGATTTTAGATACACAGATAGAAAGGGCAACCTTTTGAGAACAAGAACGGAGCTTTCAATCGCTGAGATGCTATCATTTTTGGATATAAAATATGAATACAATCACAAGTTAACTCTCAAAGACGGAAAGAATGTGGTAGTAGATTTTAAAACAGAAAAAGGGTTTATTGAAGTAATAGATGATGAAAAAGACATAACAAAATACAAGGAAATAAAACGAGAATTTCCTGAAACCAAGATTATTGCGATTGGTCATCCAAAGTTTACTGCACAAATAAAAGAATTGGAAGACGTTGTATTTTACAAAACAAGGGATGTTCAAACAGGATCTATTTTTATCGAAGATCCATCATTTGCATTTGATTATGCCCATATTCTTCCATTAGTTGAAAAGTGTTCAATACTTCATGGACATACATCTTCTGTGATGGTCGAGCTTGTTGGTGAGATGAAGAATAACATGTTGATAGATTTTAGTGAAGCAAAAAAAATCATCAAAGAAATCATTTCTATTCTTGATCACAAATTTTTTATCAATAAAAAATATCTAATCAAAGAAGACAGTTTACATTACAAAATTGTGTTTGAAGGTCCAAAAGGTGTGTTTGATTTACAGGTTCCAAAAAATACAACGTACCTACTCGATGGTGAATCGACAGTAGAAAACCTATCCACCGAAATTATCAAGCTTCTTATTCCAAAAATGCCAGAAAACATAGAGGCAGTAGGAGTCTATATTTACGAAGGATACAACAAAGGAGCCCATATTCTATCACATATCTCCAAGTCTTAAGATATGGAACATAAGATCAATGATACTGCGTGGAACCCAGAGATTGAAAAACAGATTCTAAAACAGTGGAATGATGCGCATATTTATGATTTCAAACCTGAAGGTGATGTTTTTGTCATAGACACTCCGCCTCCCTATCCGTCAGGAAGGCCGTGGCACATAGGAGCAGCAGCGCATTATGCACAGATAGATATGATTGCAAGAACAGCAAGGATGTCTGGTAAAAACGTCCTTTTCCCAATAGGAATAGACAGAAATGGTTTACCCGTTGAGATGTACACTGAAAAAAAATACAACATTAGAATGCGCGAAACGGAACGTGGAGAATTCTTAAAGCTTTGTGCAACTGCGTTAGATGATCTAGAAGCAGAAATGATTCAGATAATGAGAAATCTTGGCCTTAGTGGAGATTTTTCAGAATATTATAGAACCGATTCTGAGGAATATAGAACACTTACACAGTCAACATTTATCGAACTTTGGAAAAAGGGTTTGATATATCTTGCAAATAGGCCAAACAATTACGACTGGGTTACAGGTACTACAATTGCAGATGCAGAAATAACCTATCAAGAAATTCCTACAAAATTAGTTCACATGAAATTCAAAATAAAAGATTCCGGAAGTTCACTAATAGTAGCAAGTACTAGGCCAGAGCTTTTGTGTGCATGTCAGACGATAATTGTAAATCCTGATGATAAAAGATATACTGAATTTGTTGGTAAAAAAACAACAATTCCGTTAGTTAACAGAGAGGTAGAGATCAGGACACACCTCTCTGCAGAAAAAGAATTTGGTTCTGGTATTGTCATGGTATGTAGCTATGGTGACCAAAATGATGTTACGTTATTTAGGGAACTAAAATTGCAAGAAATCGTCGCCATTGGAAAAGATGGTCGTATGACTGATGTTGCTGGAGCATATACAGGACTAAAGGTAAAGCAGGCAAGAGAAAAGATAATCGAGGATTTGCAGAGTCAGGGTTTTGTTGAGAAGATAGAAAACATCAATCATCGTACACCTGTTTCTGAGAGAAGCAAAATCCCAATTGAGATTATACCTATGGAAGAATACTATGTAAAGCAAAAGGATTCTGTTGAGAAAATTAGGGAACTTGGTTCAAAGATCACCTTTCATCCCCCTATGCATAAACAGATTTTGATGAACTGGTTAGATTCAATTTCTATTGATTGGCCCATTTCAAGAAGAAGATACTATGGAACTGAAATCCCAATATGGTATTGCAAAAACTGCTCTGAGCCACATGTACCAGAACCGGGAAAATATTACATGCCCTGGAAGAACAAAAGTCCAATTACAAAATGTACAAAGTGTGGTGCAAATGAATTTGTTGGTGAAGAAAGAACTTTTGATACATGGATGGATTCAAGTGTATCACCACTTTTTGTTTCAAAGTATAAACGTGATAATGAATTTTTTAAAAAAACGTATCCTACAACGATAAGACCGCAGTCAAAAGACATCGTAAGAACTTGGTTATACTACACTCTTTTAAGATGTGAACAGCTAACTGGCAAAGCTCCATGGTCTGAAGCATGGATAATGGGATACGGAGTTGATGAACACGGTACAAAGATGAGTAAAAGTAAAGGAAATGTGGTAGATCCCTTGCCAGTCATACAAAAATTTGGTGCTGATACTTTTAGATTCTGGAGTGCAGGTGAAGTTAATCTTGGGTACGATTTTAGATGTTCTGAACAAAAAATTGAATCAACAAAAAAATTCCTCAGTAAACTGTGGAATGTTTCGAGATTTCTTTCTGGTTTTCCAGTTTTAAAGACAGGAAAACTAAGCCCTGCTGACAAATGGATTCTTTCTGAGCTTGACAAGGTTGTTGTAGAATGTAAGAAAGGATACAGCGAATACAATTTTTTTATTCCCGCTACTGCTCTTAGAGAGTTTACTTGGAATCTTTTTGCAGCACATTACATAGAAATGATAAAAGGTCGTGCGTACGGAACAGTATTTTCAGAAGAAGAGAAAGATGGTGCCATATACACACTTCACAAAGTTCTTTCTACCTTATTGCTTCTGCTTGCTCCAATAACCCCATTTATCACAGATTATCTATGGCAGAATCTCTATTCAGATAAAACCATACATAGAGAAAGATTTCCAGAGAAAGGAAATTACGAAGACTGGACAGAATTCACAAAGGAAATAGTAGAATTCAATTCCAATGTGTGGAACAAGAAAAAGGAACTAGAACTATCATTAAAAGATTCAGTTGATTTTGAAATTCCGTCAAACCTTTCACAGTTTGCAAAAGATCTGAAAGCTATGCACAACCTAAAATAGTTATTTTACAATTACCTAATCATTGAAAGCTGTTGTTATCAGAAAACATGGCGGGCCAGAAGTTTTATCATTTGAAAACATACAAGAACCTAAACCAAAGAAGGGTCATGTAATTGTAAAGGTAAATTATTGTGCAGTAAACCACTTGGACATTTGGGTTAGAAATGGTCTTCCAGGGAGAAAAGTTTCTTTTCCATACATTTTGGGTTGTGATGTTTGTGGTACTTTGACTCATGACTTTGGAAATTTCAAGAAAGGAGAAAAAGTTGTCATATATCCTGCAATAAAAAGTGAAACTCCAAGAGTTTCATTTACAATAATAGGAGGATTTGGAGAATACAAAGGAGGGTATGCAGAATTTATTCAAGTTCCTCAAGAAAACATAATTAAAAAACCAGATTGGTTCTCTGATGCAGAAGCTTCGGCGCTTAATGTGTCCTATCTTACTGCTTGGAATATGCTAGAAAGATCAAATTGTAAGAAAGATAATTCAATACTAATTTGGGGGGCAAATAGTGGTGTAGGATCTGCAGCCATACTGTTAGCTAAAGCAAAAGGAATCAGTGTAATTACTGTAGTTTCAGATTCAAAAAAAGCTAGATTAGCAAGGAAATTAGGTGCTGATTTCATCATAAACAGGAACAAATCAGATGTTATTACTGAGGTTCTCAGATATACTAAAAATGATGGGGTAGATGCGGTAATAGACCATGTAGGCGCAAAGACATGGCCTGTTAGTATTGACGTTCTAAAAGTAGGGGGTAGAATGCTTGCATGTGGTACTACAACAGGAACAGAAACAACAATAAACATACGTGCACTTTATAGTAAGGAAGCACAGATTATTGGAGCATATCTTGGTTCAAAATCACAGCTTGTTTCTCTTCACAGATTTATGAGACTAAAAAAGCTCAAACCAATAATTGATAGTATATTTAATTTGAAAGATGCAAAACAAGCACATAAGAAAATGGAATCTAGTAATCAGTTTGGCAAGATCATTCTAAAAATTTAGTTAACAAAATGTGTGCAATTACAATTTAGTATAAGACAGGTTTCTTGAGATCTAACATGTTCATCCATTGAATGTTTACATTTGATATTTTTGCAGATGCGACGCAATAGTTCTCTTTGCACTATTGTTTGAGCTATTTCATTTGCACTTTCTTTTGAATAACTTTTTTTGTCTATGTAATAATGTACAATTCTGTTGTAGAGTGCGTTTGGATCAAATTTTTGTCCCAACATAATAATCACAAAAAAGAAGGAATCTATGTTGGCGGCATAGATTCCGATTCCTGCTCGGAAACAGTCTTCTTTGGAATCTTGTAGTCTTCGTGTAGTACCATTCCGCTAAACAGTCCCATTATTGATCCATAAAGTATGTGCAACATTAGTGCACCCCACATGATCAGATTGATGTTTTCTTTCATTACAGTTGCTGCCATTCTTTCTTGGGCTGTTACTACGGACTGGCTTCCATCAATTATTGTGGAGTCAATTGTTGGTATCATGAGAAACAGTGTGATTGGCATGAAAAATATCACGTATACCTCAAGACCAGTGACACCACCAGCAAAGATGCCTTTCCATATGCTTGTCAGATTAAGCACTCTATGTAGTGTAGAACAGACACAAAACACAGCACCGATGGTTGCAGCAGTGAGCATGTGAGCCATAAAACCAAACACAATTGCGGGCATGCCATCCAATCCAACTGCAATGCCTAACATCTGGTAGAATGTTCCTGGTGCAACGTTTAGCTGTGAGTCTATTCCAAACAACGACACAAAGAGGGCAAATCCTCCAACTAGCCCTGCTACGGTTCCAACCTTTGCTTTTCCGTAAATCTCTTGACGAGAGATTAACTTCATATACTATAATGGGCTTCAAAATATTTTAATCTAGTGGGTTATTTTATGCTTTGAGTATAAAGAAAATTAGAATAAGCATAATATTTAGACCATTTAGATGATTTTTATGTAAGAATTATAGATGATTTTTATTTAGAACATTTAGTGCAGACCCAGCACTAAACCATTGGATCTGGAATTTATTGTAAGAGTGATTAAGCAAGATCTCTTCGTTTGTTCCATTTTCATGATGTATGACACATTTGATTGGTTTTCCTTGTTCCAAATGATTTAATTCAACAAGACTAATTCTGTCTGTTTCTTTTATTTTATCATAGTCATCATGATTACCAAATGTAAGAGCAAGTATGCCTTGTTTTTTCAAATTGGTTTCATGTATACGAGCAAAACTTTTTGCAATAACAGCAGCACATCCCATGAATCTTGGAGACATGGCAGCATGTTCTCTGCTGCTTCCTTCACCATAGTTACGATCTCCAATAACTATCCATTTGATCCCTTTAGTCTTGTATTGTCTTGCAATATCAGGAAATGGTTGCATGTCTCCAGTAAGCATATTCTTGCCTTTTCCTACTTCGTTGTTGTACGCATTAACTGCACCAAGAAACATGTTATCGCTTAGCTTGTCAAGATGTCCACGATAAAACAACCAAGGTCCTGCAGGCGATATGTGATCAGTGGTGCATTTTCCTTTTGCCTTGACTAATATTGGGAAGTTTACAAAATCATTTTCGTCCCACTGTGAAAATGGTTCTAATTTTTGTAGTCTTTCACTGTTTTTGCTAATGATGACCTCAACAGAATCAGGATCTTTAGTAGGCGGAATGTATATGCCCTCAGTTTTTTGAAATCCTTTACTAGGCACTTCTGGTGCTCTTTTCGGAGGTTCAAGTTTAAACTTGGAACCATCTGGGGCAACAAGCGAGTCTTTTAGTGGATTAAACGATAATCTTCCGCCAAGAGCTAGTGCTATAATTAATTCTGGGCTACCTATGAAATTCATTGTTTCTCTTTTTCCGTCATTTCTTCCTGGAAAATTCCTATTATAGGAGGTGACAATTGTATTTGGTTCTCCTTTTTTGAGTTCTGGTCTATTCCACTGTCCTATGCATGGTCCACATGCGTTTGCAAGAACGGTTGCGCCGATAGATTTGAGAGAAGCCATCTGACCATCGCGTTCTATTGTGGCTCTAATTTGTTCTGAGCCAGGAGTCACAAGAAGGGGTATTTTGGTTTTAACCCCTCTGGCTTTTGCTTGCTCTGCCATGCTTGCAGCACGTGACATGTCTTCATATGAAGAGTTTGTGCAACTTCCTATCAGAGCAACTGAAATGTTATCAAGATAATTATTTTTTTTCACGTCTTCTGCCATTTGTGAAATTGGTCTAGCAAGATCAGGTGTGTGTGGTCCCACTATATGTGGTTCCAGTGTTGAAAGATCTATTCGAATTACCTTATCAAAATATTTTTCAGGATTTTGTTCAACTTCCGCATCTTCAGTTAGTAAATCTTTGTATTTGTTTGCAAGATCTGCTAACATACCACGATTTGTAGTTCTAAGATACACTTCCATTCTTTCATCATAAGGAAATACAGAGCATGTTGCACCAATTTCTGCTCCCATGTTTGTTATTGTTGCCTTGCCTGTACAGCTTATTGATTTTGCGCCAGGACCAAAATATTCAATGATAGAATTTGTTCCGCCAGAAACGGTAAGTTTTGACGCAACGTAGAGTATGATATCTTTTGGCGCAGTCCATCCATTAAGTTCGCCTGTCAAATAAATTCCGATACGTTTTGGATATAGAAGCTCCCATGGCAGTCCTGCCATTGTTTCAGCTGCATCCAATCCACCAACACCAATAGCAAGCATACCAAGACCGCCCGCATTAGGAGTGTGAGAATCGGTACCAATCATGAGACCGCCCGGAAACGCATAATTTTCAAGAACAACTTGATGGATAATGCCAGCTCCGGGTTTCCAAAAACCAATACCATATTTTCTGCTTGCTGATTCTAAGAATTTGTATACCTCACTGTTCTCGCTAATTGCTGCTTTTGTATCAGAATCTCCTTCTACTCTAGCTTGAATCAGATGATCACAGTGTACAGTAGTAGGAAGAATTGTTCTTTTTAATCCAGCTTGCATAAACTGAAGAATGGTTGTTTGACCAGTTACATCCTGCAAAGCCACGCGATCGGGTCGCAGGAACACATAACTTTTTCCTGGCGCGATATTCCTTGTATCGTCTATGTCTTCAAAATGACCCACTAGTATTTTCTCTGAAAGTGTAAGTGATCTGTTTACCATTTTCCTGAATTTTTTAATATTCTCTTCCGCTTTTTTGTAGACTTGTGCTACAAGTTCAGGAGCAGTCTCTATTTCCATGATTAATCAATATGTAATTATGGAGAATTTAATATAAATGGTCCCAGAAGTTTGCAGTGTATAGGCATTTTTGTTGTTTTTAAATCAGTTTCTACTTCTGATTAGATTCACAAAATATTTGTGTAATGAGAGATCATCTGTCAATTCTGGATGAAATGAAGTAGCAATAATATTTCCTTGTTTAACTGCTACAATTTTTTCATTAAATTTTGATATGACATCTACATTTTTTCCAGTTTCAACTATTGACGGTGCACGAATAAACACTCCATGGAATTTTGGAATTCCTATCTTTTCCATTGAGATTTCTGATTCAAAAGAATCACGTTGTCTTCCAAAAGTATTTCTTTCAATTTTTACATCCAACAGATCCAAAAGAGGTTGGTCCATATCACCTACTACTCGATCCTTTACTCTTTTTGAAAGCAATATCATGCCTGCACAGATTCCAAGAACTGGCATGCCTGATTCAATTTTTTCTTTGATCTGTTTTAGAGAACCGTTTACAAGAGAGAGTTGTCCTATTACAGTACTTTCTCCCCCTGGAATGATCATTCCATCAAGCTCAGAAATTTGTTCCGGATATTTTATTTCGTTTACAATTCCTTCAATTCCAAGTTCCTCCATTGCCATTTTTGTTGCCGTGATATTTTCTGCAACATCTCCTTGAACAGCAAGAACTCCAATATTCAATCCACTCATGCTGTACTTCCACGCTCTTGCATCTTTAGTTCAAGATTTTTAGTATCAAGCCCTAACATAGATTGTCTCTCATCTATCATTTTTTGTGCTTCCTTAACTTTGTCTGGATCTTCCCAGAAAGTAGTAGCAAGGACTATTGCTTGTGCTCTTTCTTTTGCGTCTTCTGCTTTGAATATTCCAGAACCTACAAAGATTCCATCACAACCAAGAGTCATAAGATATGCTGCATCCGCAGGCGTAGCTATACCTCCAGCTGCAAAGTTTACTACAGGCAATCTTCCAAGACTTGCAGTTTCTTCTACAAGTTCATATGAAACTCTCAGATCTCTTGACATACGAATCAAATCTTGTTCATCTCCTGAATCATAAATTGATTTTATTCGTCTTAGTTCATCGTTTACATTTTTAATGTGAGTTACAGCTTCTGCAACGTTACCTGTTCCAGGTTCTCCTTTTGTTCTGATCATGGCTGCACCTTCTTCTATTCTACGAAGTGCTTCTCCTAGACTTCTTGCGCCATTTACAAAAGGTGTTGTAAAGTCCCATTTCCAGATGTGATGTAACTCGTCAGCTGGAGTAAGAACTTCTGACTCGTCGATCATGTCAACATTTGTTTCTTGCAAAACTTTTGCTTCATATACATGACCAATTCTACATTTTGCCATAACAGGTATTGTGACTGAATCCATAATTTCTTGGATAATTCTAATGCTTGCAGTTCTTGCAACACCACCTGCTTTTCTTACATCAGATGGAAGTTTGTCTAAAACCATCACAGAAACTGCACCAGCATCTTCAGCTATCTGCGCTTGTTCAACCGTCGTCACATCCATCACAACTCCATTTTTGAGCATGTGAGCAAGTCCTCGTTTTAGAGTGGATGTTCCGCGTTTGATAGAATATGATTCTATTTTTTCATCTATGATTCCTTTTGAATTAGCAACATCACCAGAAAGTGGTATCATGGTTGTTAATCATTACGAGTGTTATTTATTCTATTATTTCAGAAATTATCCCATCAAGTTCAGCTTTTACATGAACAATTAATGGAGGAATGAATTCACTGGTAGCATTCTGTTCAGGCCATTGAATGTTACTTGTCATGCCATTAAGAGTTATTTTAATTCCAAATTTATCATATTCAGAAACGTCATTTTTTATAGTGAAAGAATTTTTTGGAATTTGCATAAATCCGGTTTCTTTTATCAGAGCCTTGAGTTTTTTCATCATGTCCTTTTCTAATACATCTTTAATGTCAGGTTCTGGCTTACCATCTATCGTTACGCTATATCTTACATTTCCATCATTTTGAATCGATAATAATTCAGTCTTTGTGGCGCCAATTGTATCAGTTATTCCAAACGGTACTTTCTTTAGGTGTTGTGTGCCATATTCAATTGAAATTACATCGTTTGAATCTGCAGCAGTAATTGGAATTTCTGGTTTAGTGAGTTGTGGAATTACTATTAGAAGTGCCATAACAACAGGAATTGCGCCAATCAAAATCATGATGGGTCGGACCATTGTTTTCTACCAATCTCCATTTTTTCTTAGGTTTATTGTCATATTAACTTGAGAATTAATCTTTCCTATATGATGTTTTGAAATAATTTGTTGAGTTAAATTTTGTATTGTCGTCTTGATTAAAAATATTGAATTAAGACAAATAAATCTTCGGCAGTTAAGTAAATTAAAATTCTAGTGTATTTATCTCACTTGCGGGGGTCGTAGCCTAGCCAGGCATGGCGACAGGATAGATCACATGATCACCGCTAAGGGCTCCAGTGGTTTCACAAGCTTCACTGACGAGAGGATGATGTACAGTTTGGAGCTGTAGTGACCCGTGTGTCACCGGTTCAACTCCGGTCGGCCCCACCATCTCAATCCATATTTTAGCGAACAGTTATAAGCGAAAAGTGATACAATGAGATTCTGCATGATTATAATTAAATTCACTTTCAACTATTTCGGAGTGATATCAAATTGAGTCGTGGTAATTTTCCCAGTTTTGGCATTTCAAAAACAGGAACATATGTTTCTGCACTGAAAAACTACAACCTGCCACATTTCATTCTTGAAAAAGTAGCAGAAGATTGCGAATCCGATCTAGTCAAAAAGGGCAGGATTGAAGATCGGTTGCAAAGTATGAATGATTCTGCTCTTGAACTTCTTCACAAGGTTTTTGTTAATTGTGAGGAAGACGTCGCTGGTGTTTTTGCTAATTATCGTTTTTGTGCCTATATCTCAAGCATGTTCCACAAGTGTGAAATTTTACTTAATGAAAGAATCCAGGGCACCTCTGGCAAGGTTCACAAAGTACCTGTTGCGGTAAAAAATAATGGAATGTATGTAGCAGTTGGCTTTAACAAGTCAACAGGCGGCCCTATAAACAAAAAAGAGGCCATAAAATTTTATGAAATAGTAGACGACATTAAGAAAGGCGAGTATGGTACTCTTTTGACCGATGGAATTTACGGTTCTTCAGTAGGTTTTGAAGGCGAGGCGCTTGTAAATCTTGAGAATCTAAGTAAGGCTCGTAAAAAAGATCCAGAAAATAAGATAGACTTCAAGACAGCAAGTTTTGAAAATAGAATATATTCAGTTACCAAGTGCTAGATTATTTTGCCTTTTTTGGGCAAGATTTAGCGTGAACTCCTTTTTCTATATTTAAAGTAGTTTCATTTTCATGAAACATTTGTTTTCCACAATCTGGACAAGTAAATTCAGGCATGAAAAAAATCCACATAGACCTACTCCTAGTCTTCTACAGCCACCTTATGCCAGCTATTTCATAATACTTTTCTTTTGCACGAGAATGTCTGGGTCTAACATGCAATACAGCGTTGCAACAAGGACATTTTGGTCCACACCATCTGAAATAGACACTGCAGACACTACATCTTTTTTGTCCATTCATATAACGAAACGTTGTTTTACCAAGTGATTGCTTAAAGATAGTTTTGCATTCTCCTTTACAACTTAACATAGATCAAATTTAGAATTTCAAGATTAAAAGAAACTGGTGATTCTACTATAACCTAAATTCAGATGTATCTATAGTTGAAAAAGTTGTTGGCATGTCTGTTTTTTTAAAAGTGTTATCATAGTATTCAAAAGGTAATGATGCGAAAAGGTGTTTTGTCCAGATCTCGTGAACAAGCTCAACATAATTTTTGTTACCTGTTTGCCTAAGAAACTCATGAGCCAATTCATGTGATACTATAGTACAGTTTTTTTCTGCCAAAAATGAGATATCATCTTTTTTGGTTCCAGTTTGCCACCAAATCATGCTAAAGTTTTCTGCGTGATAACCCTCACAGGTACAATCCGTCCATAATGGTCTAAAATATGTGAGATAAAAATGGTAAATATTTTCACCTCTTTTCCTATGATCATTTAGAAGCGAACCCATGTTAATTCGATGAAATAGAGAGGGAGTAACCGGCATTTGATCAGCTTGTATTTCGATTTTTTTTGAGAATGTTTTTTCAATCCACATCTTATAAAATTGCGCCATTTGTACTACATACTCAAACTCCCAAGTTCTTTTGTCTAGATCTTGTTTCTTTACTACAAAAATAAAATGTACAAGCATATGTGCAAGAATTAAAGCTAGAGTTAAAAGCTCTTTGTATTTGAGAAATTAATATGCCAAGATTTGATCCGAGAGCATACAAAAAAAGAATCATAGTTACTTGGAATGAATTTGCATCAAAATATCATTCAGATTGGGCAAGTAAGGACATAGGTCCGTTTAAGAGCACGTCAAAAGTAGTAAAAATTTCTAGAATTAAAAGTGGAGATACCGTTCTTGATTTGGCGTGTGGAACTGGTGTAGTCACAAAAAAAATTTCTTCTAAAGTTGGCACTAGTGGAAGAGTGGTCGGCATAGATATTTCTCCAGGACCTATAGAGATTGCAAAAAAATGGAACATGAAAAAAAATGTAAAATTTGTTATTATTGATGTTGAAAAAATGAAATTTGAGGGAGAGTTTGATGCTGTAACATGTCAATATGGTTTAATGTTTTTCCCAAACGTACAACTTGTGTTAAGAAAAGTTCGTAAATTTCTAAAAAAAGGTGGCAGAATTACTGTTGCAGTTCATGGGAGTAAAAAAACAGCTCCGTATTTTAGCTGTATTTCAAATGCAGTACTAAAATTCATACCAGACTTTCTTCCAGTAGGAACTCCAACAGTACATAGATTCGGAACAAAAGAACTGTTGAGAACGGAATTCGAAAAAGCTGGATTCAAAAAAATCAGCGTTTACGAATTTAATTTTGAATATAAACCTGGAACATTCGAAGATTATTGGAGAGATTATTTCACTAATCTTACAACTCCTCTAAAAGAGAAATTCGAATCTCTTGATTCGCGTCAATTTGTAGCCATGAAGAAAATGGCAGAAAAAAATACTGGAAGATTTACAAAAAATGGAAAAATTATTTTTCCGTGGAAGGTTTTGATTCTTACTGCAGTTAATCAAAAAAGTTAAGTGATTAACTCTGTCCTTCTATTCCCATCAGAGTTAAAGTAGAGCGAATTTTTTCTATCTTGCGAATTTTCCAAGTGATTACTTCTCTTAACGCTTCTACTGATGGCGATTCGATCTTGGCTAAAATATCATATGCACCAAATGTGCCATGTACTTCTTTTACACCATCAATAGATTTCAATTGTCCTATGATAGATTCTTCGGAGCCAAGTTCGCAGTTTATTAAGACATATGCTGTTGCCATAGGTTAGGTATACAAATCAAATATATCAATAGATCTGTTGTAAAGCGAATTTTGACAGAGTCGGATTAACTATTTGATTTCTTTATAATTACATCCCAGATGTTTTTTGGTACAGGCATTACTGATAACCGCGATATGCGTAAAAGAACCCAGTTTTTGAACAAAGGGTCTTTTTTCATTTCTTCTAAAGTTACAGGTTTTTTGAGTGGTTTTATTGGTCTAACATCTACAACAACATATCTTTTGTCATCTTCTCTAGGATTAGGATACGGGTGTGATGTTATCGCAATAATTCCAACAGCTTGCTTCTCATCTCCTGTATGATAGAAAAGTGCTTGGTCTCCTTTTTTCATTGAGTTTAGATATTTTAGAGCCAAGTTGTTGTGTACGCCATCCCATATTGTCTTTTTTTCTTTTTCAAGGGTAGCATAGTTGTATACAGATGGTTCTTGTTTTACCAACCAGAAGTTTACCATTTAATGATTTTGTACTCATTTTCTTTATGACTTTTTTGTTTATAGAAAAATGTTCCCCGGGTCTGACCCACAAAAAGTCATTGGTAGCATTAGCGTACCCTCATCTTTGTTCTTACACCGGGGTGCCCTGTCGCACGGCTGGGTGGACCAAAAATCATGTTTTATCATTCCAGTCCGTCTGCGTGCATTTATGGGCAAAATAATTTGGTTATCAGTCAAATATTAATCCAGTCAGTTTTACTTCAAAACCGGCAACAGGGATTCTTAACTTGAAATTATCAATAACTTCTGGTGAAATTTCTCCTATTACGCCTACTGTTTTGTTGTTGATTACAATATTGGCAGTTCTACCTTCTGAAAACATTGGGGCAGATGTCATTTGTGTTGTACAATGTAAACCAAACCCTGTTTTGAAAACAGATTGTAAGATTGATTTTACTTCACTAAAACTGACATCATTATATGCACAAACACAAGCAAGATGAATCTCTTCTTTTATTTCATTAGAAACTTTTGAGAACACCACACCAGTTTCAAAGAGCTTTTGGGGATACGTCTCATGTATGTTTCTTGAAAGAGTATCAATTAATCCTGGAAGCATAGAATCACGCAATATAGTATGACTTTGACTTTTAGAATCATCTACAGAGATCATCTTTGATGAGTCTCTCTTTGTAAAATCATATTGAACTTCTTTACTTACAAGACCAAAATTCATTGCTTCAAAATAACCAAGACCAACCATGATTGCACTCATAGAGTCCAATGATATTGTTATTTTATTTTTCTGTCCACTAGAAACAGATTGTGGAATTGTTGGTTCTAGATTTTGTATTCCATAACCAAGAGCGACTTCTTCTACCAGATCCATGGTTCCAAAAATATCTGTTCTATATCTTGGAATTATGCATATAATTTTATTTCCTTGTGATTTTGCGTCTAACCTACTTTTTCTTAGTGAAGAAATAATCGTAGAAGCAGAAAGATTAAGACCGAGTATTTTGTTTACTAGATCAACTTCAAGAATCATTCTTCTTGAATTCAATGTTGGTGTAGAATTATTTGCTCCAGAAATTTTTGTTGAGAAAATTGAAAACCCAGCATCTTGAAGCGTATTAGCTACTACTGCTAGTGTATCTTCAGCAGCATTTTTGTCAACGGCGGTAATTTCTACCAAAAGATTTTGTGTAGTTTTTGTAACTGTTGTAAGATTTGAGTTGATGATGGGTGGAAACGAAATAGTGTTACCAATAGAATCCAAAATAATAGGTACTTTTTGTGAAGCGCCAAGAATGTTACCATATTTTGTTCCCACATCGGTTTTTTGCAATATTTCTGAAATAGACATTTCTGACGATGATGTCAAGGGAATAAACTTGTGGTCTTTGCTCATTGTAGTATAGATGAGAGGAAATTTAATTTTGTCAAGATCGTGGATTCCAATCGATGTTTTTTTTCGTCTTCTTCCTATTCCATTATGAAGGTCTTCCTGCATGGAAATTATCTGTCTTATTGTTTCACTGTCAAGTTTTCCATTTTTTGCTACTACAGATGTTATAAACGGTCTTACTTTTCTGACTGATGGATCTACTTTAATAGAATATTTTCCTTTTTTGATTTTTAATTTTGGCATTCCTGTTTTGATTCCAAGAAGTCCTTGTAGACCAGATGCTATTCCATAATCTGTTGAATAATCAGGCCTGTTTGGACTGTATTCTACAGAAATGTGATCTTTTGTTTGTTCTTCAATATCTAGTCCGATGAATGGAAGGGTCGAAATAATTTTTTCTTGTGATGTTTTTTTACCAAGAAGTTTTTGCAGTCTATTTAAATACAAAGTTACTACGGGCATTTTGGCACACTCCTTAACCAACCCAAATTGTTATTGTAAAGTTCACGAACATCACTTAATGCAAATTTTAGCATAGCTATTCTTTCGATGCCTCCTCCCCAAGCAAGCACGGGATTTTTAATTCCAAGTGGTTGAGTAACTTCTGGTCTGAATATCCCCATGCCAAAGAGCTCTACCCATTTGCCAAGTTTTTCATTATAGACCATGGATTGTAATGATGGCTCAGTGTAAGGAAAGAATGTTGGCCAGAACTTGACTTTCTTTAGACCCATCTTATAGTAAAATTCACGTTGTAGACCCATCAAGTCTCTAAGTGTGACGTTTTTTCCTACAACAACTCCCTCTATCTGATTAAACTCAACAAGATGTTTGTAGCTGACCTTTTCATTTCTAAACACTCTGCCAACAGAGAATATTCTTGCCTCAGCTGGATTGTTGTCTGCCAGATGTCTTATTGTAACACATGTTGTATGTGTACGTAAAACCATTCTTTTTGCTTCATCAAGTTTCCAGTCATAGTGCCATCCCTTTTTGTGAGATTCTGATACTTTGGCAATTTGGTTAGGTGTAGAAATTTTGTTTGTACTAGCATCTTTTATGTAGAATGTGTCTTGCATTTCTCGAGATGGATGATCTTGTGGAGTAAAAAGTGCATCAAAATTCCAAAAGCTTGATTGAGTAAGATTGCCATATATTTCTGCAAATCCAAGACTAACAAAAATTTCTCTTACTTCATTTATGACGTCTTGTAAAGGATGAGATCTTGCTGCAAAAACTTCTGGTGCTGTTGCCTCTACATCAATTGGTGCAAGAGGTAATTCTTTCCATTTTCCACTTGTAAGCATTTCAGTAGTAAGCTTTCGTTCTCCCACTGTTTCAGATAGTTTTGTTGCAGTCTCTAATCCTTGCGAGGTAAGATTTACTACCGTAGTTTTTATTGAATCAAGTACAATAAAATCAGGTCTTTTTTTAAGAGATTCAAACGCTGATTTGTTCTTTATTTCTGAGAGAGGAGATCTGTTTACTAAAATAGATAATAGTTCTTCTTCGGGCGATTTTGTTGTGTCATCCTTAAGAGAAATAATGTTTGTATTCTGACTTTTTGTTATCTCAATCCAACCATTTTGTCTTGCATTTGAAATTGCTGCATTAAACTCCGATTCTAAAAGAACAGTTTGTGCAGCTTCAAAGGTACAAACATGATGTTTTGCGAGATAGTTTGCAAGTTTTCTCTCAGGCAGTCCTTTCTCGAATGCATCTTTTCCATTTTTACCAAGACTGACAAAAAATACTTCGGATTCGTGAATCTCTATCAAGTTTTTATATTTGAGCCACTCAAGGCCTCTTCTTACTTGATCTATAGCAAGTTGTGCATTTTTTGCAATCTCATCATAAGTTATGTTAGGCGTTTCTTTTAGAGACCTGATTATTTTATGTTCGATTGGATGAAGAACTTGCGACATTATCACAAAAAGCAGAAAAGACTTTTTAAACCTTAACCTATCTGAATGATGAATGTCAGGCGACGAATTCACAGTCACTCCATGGAGTGTTGATGGTGATGTTGATTATGACAAACTTATCCAGAAATTTGGTACAGAAAAGATTTCTCCAGAACTGCTTGAGAGGATAAAAAAGAAAACTGGCGAATTACATCCGATGCTAAAGCTTGGATATTTTTTTAGCCATAGAGATTTTGATAGGGTTTTATCTGAATATGAAAAAGGAAACAAGTTCTATCTTTACACAGGCAGAGGACCATCAGGCTCAGTACATATGGGCCATTTACTTCCATGGATTTTTACAAAATATTTACAAGATAAATTTGATGTAAATTTGATATTTCAGATTACAGATGATGAAAAATTTCTTTACAGTGACGATAGATCGTTTGATGATGTGTCAAAATATACATATGAAAATATCTTAGATATCATTGCAGTAGGATTTGATCCTAAGAAGACAAAGATTCTGATAGACTCAAAAGACATAAAACGGATCTATCCAATTTCACTTGAAATTGCTAAAAGAATAACATACTCCACCGTAAAGGCAGTTTTTGGTTTTCAAAATTCAACAAACATAGGAATGATTGGGTTTCCACCCATTCAGGCAGCTCCTTGTTTTCTTCCCTCAGTAATTGAGGGCAAACCTACTCCTGTTCTCATACCTGCTGCAATAGATCAAGATCCATATTGGCGAGTAACAAGGGACATTGCAGAAAAAATCGGATATCCAAAACCTGCACAAATTCATTCCAAATTCTTACCTGGTCTTGGAATGAAAGGAAAGATGTCTTCGTCTATTCCAGAAACTGCAATATTTACAACTGATGAAGAAGAGGCAGTTGACAAAAAGATTTCAAATTCGTTTACTGGAGGTCAACCAACTGTTGAATTACAACGCAAACTAGGAGCCAATTTCAACATATGTCCAGTATTTTGGTATTTACGGTATTTCTTTGATTCTGAAAAAGATTCTGATGAAAGAGCAAGAAAATGTAAGGGTGGTGAGCTTTTGTGTGGCGAATGTAAATGTGATCTTAAAGATGCCGCAAAGCCTTTCATAGCAGACTTTAAGAAAAAAAGAGAAAAAGCAAAAGATCAGGTAAACAAATTCTTGTTTGAATAAAGACATGAAAAAAAAGATCATATGTGAAGATGAGTATGAAGCACAGAAACTCTCTAGTTTAATTTATGTAAAACAAGGCAATGAGTCATTCATCACTGGAATTTTAGAAGTTATTGAAAACGAAGTCATCATATCTGCGAAAGATAAATCAGCACACAGCATTTTACTAAAAGATAGATTTGAGGTAGAATCATTTGCAGATTTTATACAATCGGTTATTGAGAAAAGACACAGAATAACAGAAACTGCAATTTTTAATGACGTAGTGGAGATTACAAAAGAATAAACTAGACTAATGATTTGTCCATTTCAGTAGTCATTATTTCTTGTACTTTGAGGAAATATAATCTAGTTGAGTAAGGCATTTCATCCAAGTGGTTTTCTATTGCCATCATAAAATACCTCACAGCACGCTTTGATATGTCCAAATTGAATTTCATGTGCAATACAGGATCTTGTTTGACATTTATCTTGTCTACTAACCATGGAGGAGCCACATCCTTTGCTTCTTGTATGACTTTTTTGTACCAGTAGGCTATGTTTTCGGGATTAAGACCGTCCTTTAGTTCTGCTACGTCGGCAGATATTTTGTTTAACATGTGATTAGTCAGATTTTTCATCGTTAGATACTAGAATTTTTTTGTTTTATTTCAGTTACTCAAAGATAGACAAGTTGTTTGTCAATTCAACGTAAATTTCCTTCAACATCAATTTCAGAGTTTTTAATTCGTGTTGTAGATATGCGTTTACCATCTTCTGCAAGAACCATTGGAACGCCTACAACTGCCACTGGAGAAAGATGTTTTTGAGTGCGCAATTTGTTTAATGCCTCACCTTGCTCTATTGTTTCTTCACTAACAACCAAAGCTTCTACTTCATTTTTCAAAATAGCAGGTCCAAAGTCGTTATCAAGTTTGCTTATCTCATAGTGGGAATCTGGAAAATTTTTATTTATTACAGATTTCAGTGACTCGAGTCTTTGAGAATAATTATGTAATAGCTTTTTTCCTTTTTTTATCGCAAATTCATCGCTTGTAAGACCGATAATAACTTTAGAGGAGATAGAAAATCCTTTTTGTAACAGTGCAAGGTGTCCCTTGTGTATTATATCAAATGTTCCTCCCAGGGCAACTATCTCGAATTTAGACATACAGATACTTTGTTTTCTTTTAGATTTACTTTACTTTACAAGCATCACATTGATATGACGACTTGGTTCAGCGAGCGCTACAGCATTTGGATCCCATACATATACCTCTACAAAGAATGCGCCTTGTTTATCTGGAACCCAGTTTACTGAAATTTCCTGTTTTTCCATTCCATGAAATACGCCTTGTACAGTTCCTATGAATTCAACTGGGGCTGCATCAGTTTGATTTTGTGTGAGTTTTTCAGTTCCAATTTGTTTTATCTGAACATAACAAACATAGGGTTGTTCAGACTGTTCAGATGCATATTTTATCCATATTTCACTAGTTATTTTGACCGGACTTTCAATAGGTATTGTAGAATACTTGTTTCCTATTAGATCGGTAACTGATACGTCATTTATTGTAACAAGTTTTGTAAGTGAACTTATCGTTGTTTCTACATTTGTGATATCAGTTAGTACAGATTGATAATTATCTGACTCTGCGACAAGTTTGTATGATCTTGTAATTGAGTTTGGAGTAGAACTTATAGTAAAGACAGATGTCTTTCCAACACCAATATCATCCTGTTGTGGTGTTGCAGTTGCTATACCAACAACTCTTCCAAAGGCATCATATGAAATCAAATAGATTGTTGTGCCGCTTGTAAGTATGGTTCCTCCATTGATTATAGTTCCTGAAAGTACAAGTTGATCAGAAATTTCCAGAGTTCCAGGAGTTATTACTAGTACTTGTTGTCTTCCAGGAGAGGAATTGAATCCTGTTAAATTGACTGATATGTCAGTTATAGACGGATCCTGTTTTGAGCTAATGGAAAATGGTGCTTTTCCTCCGGCTGGAATAACTTTGAGTAATGTTGTGCCAGTCTTGTATTCTAGTATTTTTCCAGTTCCATCATAAAAAGAGACCCCTAATTTTACACCAGTAACTGGAAAGTTGTTTTTGTTTTGCACTTCGCCTATAACTACAGTAGAACCATCTTCTGCTTTGTAGCTGTAAGGAGTTAAGACTTGGACAGTTAGAGTGTCACTTGGTTTAGTGTATTGTGCCCATGAAAGACTATATGGGAATATGGAAAAAGCTAGCAATATAGCAAAAATGATTGCTTTCATAAAGATACTGTTCAAAAGTGATTAATCATGTACTGTATATCATAATCTAAACAACGTGGACTGGAAGGTTTTACCAACTTACGTTTCAAGATAAAATAAGAAAAAGAATGCAAAGATGTTACTACATCTATTTTTTGCTCTTCATAGCGGTAATTGCTATCCAGTATACTAGGCCTGGTGCTAATCCCACTATCAAAGGAATGAAAACTGCTATTTCTTCTGACGGCATTTAATTTCCCTACACAGCAGAGAACCAAATGATATTTAAATCCATCTTTCACAGGCACGGATCTTTATATTTTAAAAGATGGACTGGTGGGGATTTGAACCCCAGACCCCCCGCGTGCAAGGCGGGTATTCTACCGCTGAACTACCAGCCCATCACAGGGAATTCAAGGCGTGTAGATTTTAATTGTTGTCTTTGTTTAGGCAAAGATTTTATTGATATGGTTAAAACAATTTTTTATGGGGTTGTTAAAATCGGAAGTTGTCTTAAAGACAGGTGACAAGGCGCCTGACTTTGAGCTTTTGGGAACAGATGACAAGAAGCACAACATTTCAGAATACAAAGATTACAAGGGATTGCTAGTAGTTTTCATGTGTAACCACTGCCCTTATGTTCAAGCAAAAACCAAAGCGTTGGTTGAACTTTATGACAAGTTCAAGGATAAAATTGCGATTATAGGAATTAATAGTAATGACCCTACAAATTATCCCGACGATAGTTTTGAGAACATGAAAAAGTTTGCTAAGGAGAAAGGGATCAAATTTACATATCTTGTTGATGAAACTCAGCAAGTTGCAAAGAGATACGGAGCTGTTTGTACTCCAGATCCGTTCCTTTTTGACCAAGACAGGAAACTTGTCTTTCATGGCAAAATAGACAATGCAATGAGGCCAGAAGACGTTGCAACAGAAAAAACAATGATTCTAAACATAGAAAAGTTCCTACTTGGAAAGAAGATCGGGAAGGACTTTGACCCATCCATGGGTTGCTCTATCAAATGGAAAAGCCAGCAAACTTAAATGACCGTTGACTTGAAAAATTTTTGGGCCGATAGCTCAGCTTGGCTGGAGCGTTCGACTGATAAACTTATTCAGATATCGAAAGGTCGTGGGTTCGAATCCCATTCGGCCCATTTTTTAATAGAAAAGACTTATCTTATTCAGAACCTACGGACGGACAGTGGCTGATGAAAGAGAAATTCGTTCAAGTCGGTGCCAATAAGATTAGGTATATTGAGGGAGGCGGATCCGATGGCAATGTTCTTCTTGTTCATGGTCTTGGAGCCTCTGCTGAAAGATGGGCACATGTAATTCCACATCTTAGCAAAAAATACCATGTAATTGTACCTGATCTCATAGGACATGGCTTTAGCGACAAGCCATCTGTGGATTATACACCGGCGTTTTTTTCACAATTTATTTTTGATTTTCTAAATACGCTTGGGATTACTAAAACAAGCATGATTGGTTCGTCACTTGGTGGTCAGATTGTTGCTGAATGCGCAATAACCCAAAGCAAAGTGATTGAAAAAATAGTTCTGGTGTCTCCTTCTGGAATTATGAAACAATCTACGCCTACCTTCGATGCATATACGCTAGCGGCACTATATCCAACACAGGAGGGTGCAAAGACTGCATTTCAGATGATGACAGGAGTTCACAAGGAAATAGATTCTGATACTATAGATTGTTTTATTCAGCACATGACACTCCCAAATGCAAAAATGGCTTTCATGTCTACAATTTTGGGCATTAGAAATGCTGTTCCACTGTCAGAAAGACTCGCAAGGATTTTGGTACCCACTTTGGTAGTATGGGGAAGACAGGACACACTTATTCCTATAACATATTCAAAGGACTTTGTTTCCTCCATAAAAAATTGCCAATTTGTAGAAATGGAAAGTTCAGGTCATACTCCATATGTCGAAGAACCAGAGAAATTCTCGGAAATTGTGCTCAGATTTTTGAACCAACAGATGGTCGTATCTGCCAGATAACACCAATATGCATATATAGATAGATAGACAATTAAAACCTATGACAGGTAATAGTAACCAATATGATCCAACAATTATGTTCAAAGAATGGATACAAAAAAGTGGAAAAGCTCAGGCAGAATTTATGAAAACTTTTGGAGCAATGATGGGTCAACAAAAACAAGAATTTGATCCTGTAGAAACATTAAAAGAAATGACAAGCAAGGGAGCAAAGACTCAATCAGAAATTATGGAAAACTTTGGAAACATGCAATCCAAAGCAATGGATAGCGCTTTCAAACTTGCGCAATCAATGCCACAGTTTGTGTCATGGGGAGCATTTAAGACATCAGTTGGTAGCAATGGAAGAATTTCGATTCCCGAGGCAGAAAGAGATGCACTTGGACTAAAAGAAGGA
>CAYSWR010000009.1:41615-45673 GCA_964434855.1 uncultured Nitrosopumilaceae archaeon
AGATCTTTCTTTTAACCATTGTCCAAGCTCTGGAAGAACAACTTTTTGTGAAAATGAGCTTGCTATCATACCAACATGACCAGTTGGATAAATTCTAAGAGTTTTATCTTCGCTTCCCACTGCATAGTGTAAAGGCATACTACATTCAGGCGAGACCAAGTGATCACCTACTGCGACTTGTGTAAATATTGGCATGGTGATATTTCTAAGTGATACAAGTTTACCTCCTACATACATGTTATTTTGTATTAACACACTGTCTTGATATATATCTCGAATCCATTGTTTGAAAAGCTCACCAGGAATTGGCGGAGTTTCGTTTAACCACTTTTCAATACGCAGAAAATTATCGACATAGTTTTTGTCCTCAACATTTCTAAAAAAGTTAATGTACTTTTCTATCCCTTGTTCAAATGGTTTCAAGACAGAAAATACGTAATACATGAATTCAGGAGGCATGTTACCAATGGTTTCTACCATCTTATTCACATCCATGTGTTTTGCTAGGTTGGCAACAACAGTTGTATCTCGTTTGCCGTCAATTACAGGTGCAGTAGCTATCAAATTTTTGATTTTATTTGGATGTAATGCGGCATACACTGCAGCCAAAGTTCCACCAGTACAATAACCTTGTAATGATACCTTATCAACAGAGGCCTCATTACGCACAAAATCTACACAATTATCAATGTAACCATTTACGTAATCATCAAAGCTTAGATATTTGTCTATTTTAGTGGGAGTCCCCCAATCAATCATGTACACATCAAAGCCTTGGGTTAAGATATTTCGAACCCAGCTTTTTTGTGGGTGTATATCCAAAATGTGGTATCGATTTATCAGAGCATATGCTATTACAATTGGAGTTTTGTGTTGTTTTTGTGTTGGAGAATTGAAATGTAATAAACGAACCTTGTCCTCTGTATATGCAACGTCATAAGGTGTCATTTCAAGATTGATTTCACCTGGAGCTGGCACCATCTTTGGCGCTTCAATAATATTTTTGTTAAATTTGAAAAATTCACTAACAATCTTTGGATCTATTTTTAATTCATTTTCCATCGTTAACACCTCTTTCACTTTTTTCTAGTTTACTTACTCTTTTTCGTAAAGAATGTAACTCTTTGTAAACATCGTCAAGATCATTTTTAGTTGGAACATTTGCAGTTTCAAGTAATACAGAAAGCATATCATTCCAGTGTTTTGAAAGTTCAAGTTCACTGGATATCAGCTTCCCAAAGTTTTCTCCAAATTTTTGAGAATCAAAAAGCTGCGTGAAATCATTTTCAAATATGTCAATCCAAACACGTTTTGATGCTTCTAGATTTTCCATGTCCTGAGGGATTTCAGGGATTTTTTTATTAACTTTTTTCTGTGCTTCGATCCATGTATCCGAAAGCTGTTTATAGTATTCAGCAAGTCTAGTGTTAAATTCTGTCAGATCTTCGTTTGCTTCTATCATTTCAGTGGCGAGTTTCTTTGCTTGCATAGCAAACTTTCTCATCGGTCCTGCAGAAGTTAGTGCAGCGGGTTTGCTTGCCATGAGATAGACTATGTCAGTCCAGAATAGTGAGAGGTGTTTGTAATATTCTAGTGATTTTTTGTAATCAGGTTCTACTGTCATATTTAGATGATAGAAAGAGATCGCAATAAATAGATCGTGTATTATAATTACATATTGATAATTAATTTTATGAGACAAAAAATAGTACAGGGGATGCGATGTTATGGATTTTGAGGCAATATGCAAAAAGATCATGAATTTGGATTCAAAGATAAGGTTTACAGGCATGATAAATAATCAAGGTAGACTTGTTGCCGGAGGCATGAAAGAGAACAAAAAGCCTCTTGAGGATACAAAGGATGATGAAATGTTGTTCATGGAACTTGTTTTGAGAACAAAAATGAGAAAGGAATTCGACAAACAACTTGGGGCAGTAAAGTTTGCAATGTCATACAGAGAAAAGGCAGTAGTAATGAGTTTTCCAGTTAATGAACATGTCATGTTGGTATCTGCTGAAAAAGAAATAGATTTTGCAAAAATCCCATTTAAAATATTGAAGATTTTAGAAAGCTAAGATTGTGAGCTTTCGTATACAGTCTGGCACCATTGTAGCATAGTGTCTAGATCTTCGCATACAAAATCTGCTTTGATCTTTGTCTTTTTTGCTAGTTTTGTACAAAGAACAAGATGTAATGCTTTACCAAATTTTGTCTTGCTTGAATTTACTGCTTCAGAAAAGAATTTGGAACCACTTTCTGTTGAAGAAAATATTACTATTATCATCAAATCCTGTTTTTTGGTCCAGATCTTGTTCAGAAATTTTTGTAAATCAATATCAAACATGACATCTATTGCGGATGACATGTCACCAAGTTGAGAAACTTTCCATCCATCAGCATGAAAGGCTGCAGAGGCAGTTTGTGCCAGAAGGGTACTGTCATGATCAGTAGAAAATACAATAGCGTTCTTTTTTGGATTTATATCTACTTCAGTTAGATTAATAATTTGAATAGAATTTGAAATTATTTCGTCCAGAAAATTTTTCTCTGATTTGCCAATTTTTCCTTTCTCATACAAGTCTCTGACTGAGTCTATTGCTGGGGAAATTACTTCAGTTAGTATCTTTACTGGATTTGCACTTGAATGAAGTGAGTTTCTAAGTAGACCATATGCTTCTTTATGTTCTCCTGCGAGAAGATATTCTAAATATCTAGTTTGTACCTGAAAGAAATCAGCCGGAAAATTAAAATGAGTTACTCCTTCTTCTATAAACCACAAGTTTACACTCCCGATGTTTTTTTGCTTGACCAGACCTTCCGCAGAAAAGACATTAAGATATTTTGTCATAGTGATTCTGTTTATTCCAAGTTTTTTAGATATTTCAGTGCCAGAAAGACCTGTCTTTGAATTTCTTAAAACGTCTATTAGTATTTCTTTGATCTTTTCAGATTGGTAACCTCGGGTCACGAATTTTGAAAATGTTCTGCCAGTATAAAGCATTACCAGATAATTTGACCAACAGTTGGGCATAACATGTATGCCCAACTGTTGACCAGGTACTTTGGCATGATCTGTAGTTACGAGCGCACTACCTTTAACAATCCGATTTCAATAAATAAAATACGCGTAGAATTGATACTTAATACTTAAAAGATATGATTCAAAGTTTTAAAAATCGAATCGATATTGAATTAGAAATAATTGAATTTTCAGTCATACTAGCGTACAAATTATTTTTGTTAACTGATTAATGACATTTTCTTTGAATTAATTTATCCGATGTGGACATAATCATATTTTGACGGTGTCAAACACAGAAACATTAAATACTTGTGTACTTTAAAATACGGTAATAGGTTAGTAAAATGCCAAAAGCAGGATTTAAATCAATAACGGTTTCAGAGTTAGTGTATAACAAGTTCCATGATGTTTACAAGAAGAATAAACAAGAACTTGCAATGAAAGGCATCAACAGTTTTGCAGGCTACATCACTTTCATGATGGAAGATCTGATGCAAAAAGATGAGACCTTTGCAAGATATGCACCAAAACTGGAAAAAATTGCGGTAGATGATAACAGAGTAGTTCTCAAAGACAACATCAAAAACAGAATTGCTGAAGTAGCAATTCAAAATGGTGAGCTTTACTGCATGCTGTGTGAAGAAAAAGACTGTTTCCATGTAGGTTTTGTATTTTCACTTCCTGATGTTTACGAAGTTTTGAATGCACGAGGAATCAAGCACCAGCGATAAAAAAAAAGTGCAGGAGGTGGGATTTGAACCCACGAACCCCTAAGAGACGGGATCACCCATTTTTATGATCTTAAGTCCCGCGCATCCAAAGGCCTAAACCTTCTTTGGCCAGGCTCGGCGACTCCTGCGTTTTATTAGCTAAAAGTTGTCTGAATTAAACGTTTTACAAAAAAATTTTTTTAAAATCAAGTAAGATTAATAAGGTTACAATAAAGCGAGTTTGTCATGCTTCGATAGCTCAGCCTGGTAGAGCGTTACCTTGGTAAGGTAAAGGTCGCGGGATCGAATCCCGTTCGAAGCTT
>CAYSWR010000010.1:0-21429 GCA_964434855.1 uncultured Nitrosopumilaceae archaeon
GGGGGGTTTAACATTTGTGCGTGTATATGCAATCCAATGGTCAAAACACCCCCATTGCTCAGCTAGACATATGTGATCTTTTTTTAGTAGGTGTGAAAGCTAAACCCCAGAATTTTGACAGTTTTTGGATGGCAGACTTAATCAAAAACAAATTGAATTTGCTAAAAAGCTCATAGGTGGCAAAATTTATGACAGTTGTTTTTGCTGAAAAACATTGGAAATCCTCTTGAGGTTAGAAAAAAAGATTAAGGTAGGTTTGTTGAAACCACACTTGTTATTCCTAATCCAACTGGACAACCATCAATCGCTCCAATCGTTCCAGTTGCATAGAATCCGGTCCATGCCTCAGAACTATCTTCTAGAGTAATTGTTTCTTTATTTACTCTGAAGTCAAGATTTGGACTCTCTAAGTTTGTCACACAAAGAGCATCTGGAGTGTTTACATCATTATCCGCATCTATTGCTGTGAATTCAGCATAGTGAGGATGGAAACTTTGGACAGGATTTGATTTTATGGCTTTACAAGTTGGATTCTTGTCTGGATTATTTTATCTCAATGAATCAAGATAAAACTAATTCTTTAATTGTTTGTTTAAAATTGAAGACTCTGAAATACTTGTATCTTCACCAAAACTTGTAAGATCTACATTCTCAGCTGTCATATCTGTTTTCACTGTTTCAATACTGACAGATTTTGTTGTTCTAAGATCAGGTAAATGCTTTACCTTCAATACTGCATCAGCTTGAATTGCAGTAACTGCAGAAATTATTGATAATACAAACACTGTAGTAAACGAAATGCCCAGGATGGTTTTTGGATTCATAAAAGTATACGGGTCTTTAAAATATTTAAGACCCCTCTGCCAAAATTGGGAATAAAATATGCATCTAAACTAGGCGTACATACTTGTTTTTTACAGAACCATAGTTGTAACTATTATAATTTTAATACAAACTGAGGGGGTCTGGGAAATAGCATGGTCATAAAAACTTGCCCATCAGTTTGTAATTATTTATTCGTAGAGGTAGTTTATGATGTCATGTGTGTCTTAAGACCTTACAACACATTTCAAAGATATCAGTTTCTTCCCTTGTCACATTCTAGTAATGATAGTTGATACGATATTTATCTAACAACTTTATGAGTAGATTTTTTTGCTGCACCATAAATGGATATACAAAAGCCAATTGCACTAACTAATAGAGTGCCATATTGTGCATATCTTATCTGGTCGCACATTTGAAGCAGATTCAAGTCAGGATTCCTCACATCTATTATAGATTCACATGCCTGTAGGTAGTTCCTCAGCAACGAATATTCTACCATGCCAATGACTACAATAATCATGCCACTGACGAGGATCAAACCTCGCATTATTATAAAATAAAGAACGCAGAATATAAAAATGAATATGTAATGTGGAGATACTTATCTGATATCCACATTCATTCAGAACATGATAAACAGATGTGATAGCGTTCATATGCTAGAGGGAAAAAAGTCTGCTGGGTCTATATTGTGGAAATAACAGTTGGTTACGAAATAACTGTTAGACCCAAGCAGCTTAGCATTATTAGTATCATGAGAGATATTACATCTAGTCTGTTCCATTCTGAACAGACATGAGGCGTTAATCATTTTTGAAAACGAAACATTTGGCATTTTCTCAATAAATTCAAAAAATATTCTACAATTCACATTAAATACCATAAATACAGTGACTAATCGTGGACAATTTTGATCTCACTTTAAAAAGTACGCAAAAACCAACTGATGCTCAGCTAAAAAAACTCCAAGATTACTTTAACGAAATGCCAATAGACGAAATTTTAGCTGGTTTACACTTTGCAAAAAACAGATGGACAGCAAAGGATGCAGGCGTGCTCAAAGTAGGACGTAAAAGTATAATCAATAGAGAAGTTCACGCCGTGACATCTGAACAAGCTCAATGGCGATTAAAAAACTGGAAAATGATGATTGCAAATTACAGAAAACGTGGATACAGCTACCCCACCATATCTAGAATTAAAAAAATTCTTCAAGAAATTAGTAATAAAAAGTCTAGATAGTTGCTTCTGCGCTCTTTGGCGTTGGAAGGTTTGTAGGCAAATCTGGAATAGTGGTACGTACATGACCTTCTAGTATTGACTGCGCCTCTTCCAATATTGCCGTAGTGTCTGCACTTCCAGTTTCTATTGCAATATTCTCATGACCATTAATCGATGCACCTGCCATGATATCTCCAAGTATGGCTGACAAATCTTGCATAGATGAATTTGCTTCTGGCATGAGGTTGCCAAGTCCTGCTCCTAATCCTTTGATTATTGACATACATGGACTCAATGTGACTACCACATCGCCTAATTCAGAAATAGTGTTTAATCTAATTTGGATCTGCTCCATCGCAAGCTTTGCGCTTGTTACCATCTTATTCATCTTCCTAATCTCGTGTAATTCAGTAGCATATGCATTAGAATATTGTTTATTTTGAGTTCTTACAGCTTCAACAACTTTTTTGAAAATAAAATCATCTTTTTCTTTTAATTTTTTTGAAATTGAATCAAGTTTTACTATTTGTAATTGAAGCCTTTTTTGTGCTTCATCGATTTTTAGTTTAAGTGGGGTATCTGGTCTTACTTTATCAATTACTTTTTGTGAGATACTCTCTTTATGTTGGTTCCACTTGTTAACAAAAGTCGTAATTTTGCACCTAGGTCGGATTGACAATTTGGGTTTTAACCTGTCATGTGCCATGATTATGTGTAACTACAGTTACACCCGTGTGTGGTTACACACATAGCTGTTTAGGAATTTACAAATAATATTTCTAAATTCGAATTATGAAACATTATGTATGGATTCGGTTAACCAAAGGTGAAGGTATAGATTTCAAAATCTGGCTTTGCAATTATAGTTAATGTATGGGCTCCTGCATCGTTACTTGAAATCAAATTGTATAATCGATCGCCTGAAATGTGTGCAACTCCATCTTGTACATCGGTTCCTGCATTTTCAGGCGTAACTGGTTTTTCATCAAGCAAGATTTGCAGATCAGATTCATTTGCAGCCACTATGTTGACTGACTTTGCAAAATATGGAAGTATGATCTTACCATTTTCGGAGACAAGCTTCATTCTGTCATCAAAATTTTGCCATTGACCTTCAAGATAAAAATAATCACGCGTTAATTTTTCTGGCAAAGAATATGTTACAATCTGATCTGGTTTGAATCCCTCTGAATTTCCAAGCTGATTTCTACCAAATGCAAAATTGTATCCAAAGTAAAGTTCTGGAGTTTGTGATGCGGTAAATTGATGTTCTTCTAAATCTACTAGTGACTGAGCTGATACGATATTCAAGCCAAGAAGTTGATTTCTTTCTTGCAAAAGTTCTTGAATTATTTTTTCAGTCTCTGCATATCCTCCTTCACCAATATGATCATATCTGATGTATCCTTCAGAATCTGTAATGTATTTTCTTGGCCAGTATCTGTTTTCAAATGCTTTCCAGGTTTTCATTTCATTGTCTTGTACTACAGGATATGTTATATCATATTGTTTTACTGCAGTTTGTACATTGTTGAAATCTTTTTCAAATTCAAATTCCGGAGAATGAATTCCGATTATCAATAATCCCTGATCAGCATATTTTGTGTTCCATGCAGTGATGTAAGGTAAAGTCCTGATGCAGTTTATGCAGCTATACGTCCAAAAGTCATAAAGTATTACCTTGTCTTTCATAGCTGCTTTAAGCTCTTCTGGAGTGGCATTGATGTATCCTGATATGCCTGTCAATTCAGGTGCCTTTTTGAACCTACTTTTATCGATTTTTGGTATTTCTGATGTCACTTTGCTCTGTATTTGGCTGCTCTCATCTGACTGATTTTGTGTTTTTTGTATTTGTGGCTCTAATGAAGAAAAATATGCACTAGCTCCACCTATGGCAACTACTAGTATTATTCCCATGACAAGTGCTGTTTTTAATTCAGTTTTCATTTTTTCACCCTTGCAATAATAAATTATTCAAAAATGGAAAACTGGCAATCGTTGCTAACTGATTAGTATATACTAACACTCCTAAAATTATAATAAATGATCCCATGATTATTGAATAATATTTTAGATGCTTACTTAGCGCTCTAATTATTCTTGTAAATCTTGAAAAGAATACTCCCATTAAGATAAATGGAATTCCAAGTCCAAGCGAATAGGTAAGTAACAAAGTAAATGCTTGTCCTGGTGATGTTGCAGCCAAAGTAAGAATGCTTCCCAAGATTGGACCTATACAAGGTGTCCACCCCGCTGCAAAAGCTAATCCAAAAAGAAATGATAGTGGATAACTCGATTTGGTGCGATTTGGAAAGAATTTTTTCTCAAAATTTAGTGTACGAATCTTGGTTGACAACAACATAAAGGCACCAAAACCAATTATGACCACTCCTCCTATCTGATTAAATCCAGAAATCAGATTTGTTGCAGAGCTGGACAAGACACTGTTTAGAATTACTCCAAAAACTGAAAAGACGACAGAAAATCCAAGAACAAAAAAAACTGTGTTTAATACTATGTTTAACCTGTTTGAAACAAGATTGACAGTCCCATTGTTTCTTTGAAGTTCTGTTATTGTAGTACCAGATAGATATGCCAAAAAAGCAGGTATCACAGGCAATATGCATGGTGCTAAAAATGAACCTAAGCCTGCTATGGCTGCTATTGCTATTGATATTTCTGGCATTAACTTAAATTCGCTCTTTTTTTATTAATACATTGTTCCAAATCTACTCCAAATCAAAGATCCGTTTTTATCCTTCATACATTGAACGATTTTTGTGAATAAGAGAGTCATATTAGCAGGATTGATCTTGGGTGCAATAATTGCAACAGCCATGTACTGGAGTTACACAGCACATATGAGTCATCTTTAAAAAATTCTAAATTTTTTACCTGCTTGTTCTAACACATCAAGTGTTCTTTCAATATGATTTTTTGATAGCCACGCAGTAATGGAAATTCTCACTCTTGCTGCATTCATCTTAACTGTAGGATGTCGAATTGGTTGTGCAAAAATCCCATTTTCAAAAAGATATCTTCCAAAATCTAGTGCTGTTTTTTCGTTTCCTATTATGATTGGAATGATCTGACTTGATGAATTAACCTCATATCCTAAAGATCTTAAACCAGAATGCATAAGGTGAATATTTTCCCAAAGTTTCTTTCTTTGTTTTTCTCTATTTGAAATAAATCGTTTTAGTGCAAGATCGACAAGAACACTTGGCAAAGCTGAAGTGTAAATAAACGACTTTGATTTATTTATCAAAAATTCAATTACTTTATTTTTTGAAGCAGCATATCCGCCAAATGCTCCAAGTCCTTTACTTAAACTACTTACATACAGATCGATTTTTCTTTCAACGCCAAAATGTTGGCCAGTGCCTCTGCCATCTGAACCTACCACAAAATCTCCATGCGCGTCATCTAGGGTAAGTATGGCATCATTTTTAGCTGCAATATGTGAGATTTCTTTTAAATTTGCAAAATCCCCATCCATGCTAAAAACCCCCTCTGTTACTATGAACTTACGGTTTGCCTTTTGCCTAATCTTTCTCTCAAGATCTACTAGATCATCATGTTTGTAAACCATAATTTTTGCCCCTGATAATCTACAAGCTTCAATTATGCTGACATGATTTAGTTCATCGCTAAGAATCACATCACCTTTTTGTGCAAGTGTAGAGATTGAACCTAAGTTTGCCATGTATCCTGTAGGAAAAATTAATGAAGATTCCTGAGATTTGTGATGTGCGAGTTTTTCTTCTAAAATTCTAAATGATGGATCATTTCCTGCAACCAATCTTGAGCTTGATTGTAATTGTTTATTCGAAATTTGATTTGTAATCAATCCAAGATAGTCATTTGAGCAGAGATTGATCAGTTTTTTATGCTTGAATATGATGTATGGGCCTTCAGTACGACCATATTGTAATGTTCGATATAGATTCCGATCTCTTATTTTTTTGAGACTGGAATTTACAAAATCAAGTTTATGCTTCAAGTCCTATTTCTGATATCATTTGCAAATCATCTTTTAGAGTGTTGCCGCCTATTGTTAAATATCCGCCAGTAATAATTCCATTTGCACCTCCAAGAAGAACCTTTTCCTGATCATTTGCAAGATGAATTTCGCGACCACCTGCTATCTTAAGTATAGTCTTTGGCATCAAAAATCTATACACTGCAATTGTACGAAGTATTTCGCCAAGTGATAATTTTTTTTGGGATTCAAGCGGTGTTCCTTTTTGTGGTACTAGTATATTTACTGGACATTCCTCTGGACTCAATTCTGATAGATCAAGACCCATCTCTAATCTCTGCATTCTTGATTCTCCCATGCCTATAATTCCGCCACAACAAAGCTCAAGACCAGTTTTTTTCACAATTTTGGCTGTATCGATTCTATCCTGATATGTGTGTGTTGTACAAATATTTGGAAAGAAACTTCTTGCCGCTTCCAAATTATGATTATATCTTTTCACTCCAAGATTTTTAAGACGAATTGCCATTTCTTCTGTTATGAATCCAAGAGAACAATTCACTTCTATGCCTACTCTGTTGTTAACTTTTTGTACAATGTCACAGATCTGTTCAAAATTGTGTTCTGATGGACCACGCCATGCACATACTAAACAGAAACTTTTGACGCCGTCCTCTTTTGCTTTTTTTGCATTATCTATTATAATTTCAGATGGTAATAGTTTGTAAGTGTCAATTCCTGATTTATAAAATGCAGACTGGGAACAAAACGAACAGTCTTCAGGACATCTTCCTTTTTTTGCGTTAATCAGCGTTTCAACATCAACTATATCACCATTAAATTTTCTTGTTATTTCATTTGCAGCACCTGATAGATGTTCCAGTATGTCGTCTGAAACGTTGATAAGAATTCTGGCCTCTTCTTGGGAAATCTTTTGACCTGAAAGAACTTTCTCTTTACATTTAGTAATAAAACCAAGTTCTGAATTCATAATGCGTCATTTTCTATATTGCACTAATTAAGATTATCTTATTTGTAAACCAGCAAAATTTTTAAGGTTTACGCTTTTTATCAGATAATCAATATATTGATTTTGTGTTATTTTATCATGGTAGGACAGATGTGTCCTCGCTTAGGATCGTATCTCATGCCGCATTTATTACATGTTACAAACCTTGATGTTTCTTGTATGCAATTGTGAATTTCATTTACTTGCAGTATCTTTTTACAGTTTGGACATTGACGTATCTGTGGCATAACAATTCAATTCACTTTATGATATAAAACAAATATTATCTAGACGGTTCAAGTCGAAAACGATTGATACACCATACTTAATTATCACTAGTATGCAGACTGCTCATGGCGTCTAAAAGACGATCAAAGAGATCTAAACGTTCAAAGCGAAGAGCAACTCCAGCGCCAACTCGCAAACAAATGATCACCGTACGTGCAGTTCTTAACAGAGCAAAAAGAGAACGCGATATGGCAAGAAGAGAGGGAAGGCGTCTGAAGAATTCATTGGTTGTAAGAAACAGAATTATTAGAGAGCTCGGTGCAAAACTTAGAAGGGCACGAAGGAGATAATCAGATCACCCTCGTGACTTTTTTTATCGTATCTATTGTACCGTCAAGTAAGAAATCTAATTCATTTTTCGAAATTGCAAGTGGTGGTACTATCATCACAATGTTGCCAAGAGTACGTAGGTATATCTTGTGTTTTTTTCCCTCAACAAAAATTTTCTTATAAATTGATTTATCTGGTTTAATTGGGGTCTTTTTCTTTTTGTCAGTTACAAGCTCAATTCCCATAAGCATGCCTTTGTGTCTGACATCGCCTACAAGATTCAATTCGTTAATTTCGGAAATTCGTGATTCGAATTGTTTAGCACTCGTTTGAATTTTAGAAATGAGTTTGTTTTTCTTATACATCTGAAGGTTAGTTAGGGCTGTTGCACAAGCAAGAGGATTGCCTGTAAACGTGTGACCATGAAAGAAATGTTTCATCTCGTCATATCTGCCAAGAAATGACTCGTAAATTCTCTTATTAGTTAAAGTGACTCCAAGTGGCAAATATCCGCCTGTAAGCATTTTTCCATATGATACGATATCTGGTTTGCTGTTTTGTGCTTGATATTCTACAAGTGAACCTAACCTGCCAAATCCAGTGGCAATCTCATCTAATCCAAATAATATATTGTATTTTTTGCATAATTTACTGATTTTTCTCTGAAAGTTTTTTGGATAAATCACAACTCCTCCCGCTACTTGTGCACCACTTTCCATAAAAAAAGCTGCAATATCATTATTTTTTGAAAATATGTTTTCTATTTTTTTAATACAAAATTCCTGATATTCTTTGAAAGTAAAACCTTTTGGCATCCTGTATTTTTCTGGAGTCGGTGTTCTAATTACTGGAAAAAGTAATTTTTTAAATCTTGAAAAAAATAGCGGAACATAACCAAGAGACATGGAGCCAATTGTATCGCCATGATACCCATTTTGTAACGAGACGATCTTTGTTTTATTTTTTACTCCAATATTTTGCCAATATTGTAATGTCATCTTTATGGCAACTTCCATTGCCGTAGAACCATTGTCAGAATAAAATACCTTATCCATTCCAGGAGATATCTTGACAAGTTTTTCAGCAAGTAACTGTGCTTGATCATTTGTAAGATTAAACAAAGATGAGTGTTGCAATTTTTTTGTCTGTTTTATCATTGCATTTACAAGTTCTTTTTTAGAATGTCCCCAAACATTGCACCACATGCTTGCAACTCCATCGAGTAGTCTGTTGCCTTTTGCATCAATTAGCCACATTCCATCCCCTTTTGTTATTATGTCAAATTTTTTCCACTCTCTCATCTGCGTGTAGGGATGCCATACGTACTCTCTGGGATTCATTTAGTGCAACTCTGGTTTTGGCATTAATAATGGTACGGTGAACTCTTAAGGAATGTTTTGTAAAGAATATGAGTCATGAAAGCGTATTTCATAACCGGTACTGATACTGGAGTAGGAAAAACTTCAATCACTGCAGGCCTTGCTGGTTCAATGAGAAAACTTGGTGTTAATGTAGGAGTAATGAAGCCTATTGCATCTGGCATTCCACAAAAAACAGGATTCAAATCATTAGATGTTGATATTATTGTGGAAGCTTCAAGAACAAAAGATTCAGAAGATTTGATAAATCCTGTGTTTCTGCCAATTCCTACTTCTCCATATGATGCAACAAAACTTTTGTCATTACCTGTAGATATGCCACTAATCCTTACAACATTTACAAAATTATTATCTATTCATGATGTATTGTTAGTAGAAGGAATAGGTGGAATAATGACACCTATTACAAAAAATTTCTTTGTGGCCGATATGATAAAGGCAATGAGTATTGAAACAATTATTGTAACAAGGGCAACTCTTGGAACATTAAATCATACTATGATGACATATCAATTATGCAAAGATTACGGTATCAAAGTAAAAGGACTTGTTATAAACAATTTTGATGAAAAAGGAACAGCTGCCGAAAAAAATGCTCCTATTACATTACATGAGATTACTGGGTTAGATATTCTTGGTGTAGTGCCTTTCATAAAGGATTATAACAAAATTGATGCAATGATTGAGATGGTAGGGAAAAAAGTCGACGTAAAGTCACTCATATCCTAAAAAGTTTAAGCTTTGACTGTTTTTTATTGGTAAGAAAACCAATTATATCGTTAATTATGTTTGAAAATGGGAAATCTCCCCTGTTATTGATGGTATATGTTCTGATTCCTATGTCTACTCCATTTTCTAAAACAAACCATATGTTTTCTTTAATCGGTTGAATCTTAGTAATCTCTGCTAATCTGTTTTTTATTGTAGGAACATCATCTGTTTTTGGAAATGATACGATCAAGGCATCTTGTGGAGATATGCCTAGAATTTTAATATCTGGTATTAAGATATCTACATAAACATCATTGAAAGTAATCTTTCGCTGGCTTGGAATCAGCGCAGTGGTTAAAAGATAATGAGCCAACCCTTCCGCAAACGTCCCTAGAATTTCTGATTTGTTGTCATCAAGTTTATCAAGTTGCTCTTTACATTCTTCATATATGGTTTCTATGACCTCGGAGCTTTTACCCTGTGCAATATCTGAAACAACATACCTGCTGTGCTTATCAATTGAACTGTAAAGAATTTCCTTTATTTCCAACTGTGCAAAATATGCTATATCCTGTATTTCTTCTTTGCAAACTTGGATAAACCAATCTTTTTCATCTCTTCAGATTCTTTAATTACAGAATAACGTTGCTTCTCTTTATGTCGTTTTAGTTTTTTCTGTAATTCTGGAAACTCATTAGCAAGTATCTTTAATGCATACAAACCAGCATTAGCGGCCTTGTTTACTCCTACAGTTACAACAGGAGATCCAGTGGGCATCTCTGATATTGACAAAAGTGAGTCTAATCCACCAAATGCTGAAAATTTGAAGCGATCTGAATTTCCAGATTTGTCGTTGTAGACCATTATGGGTACTCCTATTACTGGAATTATTGTATGGGACGCAATCATTCCTGGAAGATGTGCAGATCCTCCGGCACCAGCTATTATCGTTTTGAAACCACTTTTTTCTGCATGTTTTGCATAGTCTAAAAGTCTTGTTGGAGTTCTGTGTGCAGAAATGATCTGATCCTCATGTTTTACTCCAAACTCAGCAAGTATCTCTGCAGCACTACGCATTATTTTGCTATCTGAGCTTGAACCCATGATAATTCCAATCAGCGGTTTTTTTGAATAACTCATAAGTTCAAACGGAATTGAATTTTATTAAACTTTTAACTTCTTCAGCTTTTTTTAGGAGCATGTTGATATCTTTTGTATCATTAACATCGACCACATTGAAATGCCCCATCTTTCTTTGAGGCTTTGCTTCATCTTTTTGATACATCTTTAGGTATACACCATTGTTTTGATCGATTGTTATGGGTTTGTATCTTCCTTGAAACCCTCTTGGTCCTAAGATATTACACATTACAGTATGATGTAACAGATCAGTTTTGCCAAGCTCTAATCCTAGTATTGCTCTTAGATGCTGTTCAAACTGAGACGTCGCACTTGACTGTAAAGTATGATGTCCAGAATTATGTACTCTTGGAGCTATCTCATTTATGAGAACTTTGTCGTCTTTTGTTACAAACATTTCAATGCCAAATACTCCTGCACCATGTAATACTTCCATTGTTTTTTTGGCTATTTTCTCTGCTTCCTCAGAAATTTTTTTACTGACTCTAGCAGGCGCAATTGTTGTTTTTAATATATTTTCTTCATGTAAGTTTTCTACGACAGGATATGTTGCAATTTGTCCATTCGTATTTCTTGCAGCAATCACTGATACTTCCATCTGAAAATCAACTATTCTTTCTAGCATTGTTGATCTGCTGATGAATTGTTCATATGCATGTGTTACCTGTTCTGGATTTTCTATTCTGAAATTGCCTCTTCCATCATAAGCATCTCTTCTAGCCTTTAGCATCACTGGATACCCAAAGGATTTGATCTTTTCCTTGGCATCATCAAGTGATTCAATCACCACAAAATCTGCTACTGGTAAACCATTTTCACGTAGGAATTTCTTCTGCAGATACTTATCTTGGATGACTCTCAAAGTAGCAGGAGACGGATTTATTGTTACTCCAGCGTTTATTGATTCCAAAACCTCACTATTTCCAGATTCTATTTCATATGTTATGATATCTGACTGTAACGACAATTCTACAATGGCATTTTTGTCTTTAAAATCGGCAACGATTTGTTTTGCTCCTACTCTTGCAGCAGGACAGTCTTTTGTTGGGTCTAGCACTATTACATCAGAAATGTATTCACTCATTTTTTTTGCCGCTTCTGTAAGCATCATGCCAAGTTGTCCTCCACCTATTATTCCAAGAATCTTTGTCAACGTATGATCTATCTTTTTGTGTCTTAAAATTGTTAGCTGTAAATTGTGTTTTATCATTTTTTGAACTTCAAAAATTTTGATTATAAAATAATACCATAAATGGAAACAGTGACTCGATAATTGTTATTGCAATAAAAAAATAATATCAAAAATGGAAACAGTTACTTGATAAATGTCACTATTCTTTAAATAGACTTTTGTGAGTTATTATTCGTGATAGAATCTCCAATTAAAGTTAGGACTGGAGTCCCAGGACTGGACTCGATAATGTCTGGAGGATTTAGGGAAGGAAAAACAATTGTCTTGTCAGGTCCGCCTGGTAGCGGAAAGACCACATTTGGGATGCAATATCTTTATGTTGGCGCAAACGATTTTGATGAACCAGTAGTATATGTCACATTAGCTGAAAGTCCACGTGAAATAAAAAATGATTTTAAAATGTACGGATGGGACATTCAAAAACTCATTGATGATGGAAAAATGTTAATTATTGATGCCAGACCTTTTAAAATGGAAGAAGGCTTTGTAGAATTAGACGACTCGCTTTACCGGGGAGAAACACTTCCATTTATGCACTTGACGCAACTGATCATAAGCAGCATTAAACGAATAGGAGCAAAGCGCCTTGTCGTGGATTCTCTCACCGTGCTTGCAATGCAGTATGCAAACAAGTTCTATGTTAGACAGGGACTGCAAGGAATGATCCAGGCTTTAGAAGACAGACACTGTACATCGATACTAATATCAGAAAGTAATGCAGCTGATAAGATTCCAACAGAATGGTATGTTGCTTCTGGGATTATACTGCTCCATCATTTACAAAAAGAAAACACGATGGAAAGAACACTACAGGTTCTTAAAATGAGAGGAGTTCGTCACAGTGAACAAATTTATTCTATAAAGCTAAGTGACACAGGATTACAACTGGTGCATCCAAGGCTGACTCCCTAGTTTAGAGGTATATGCCTTTAGAATTGGACCAGATAGAATTAAACAATAATCTCATCGATTGAACCATTGCACTAGAGTCTGTCCACATTGCCACAGAGTGCTGTGCAGGCTGGCTTGCATTCTTCATAAAGAATATTAATTCATCATCTCGGATTATGAAACAGATGTCTTCTTTAATGTCTGGTGGCATTAATTTTATATCTGTTTTATCGGCTTCATCAAATATATAACGTGTTTTTTCAGAACACGATGTGAGTATTTTAACTTTAGATTTGGCATCATTTAATGGTTCCAAGAAATCTGAATGATAAAATCTTAGAAAGTCTTTTTCAGAACCTAGGATAAGAATTTCTTCTGATGGTTTGGTAATCATTTCATGTATCTTGCTATTGATCTGGTTTACACCTTGTAACATCTGGAACTTATCTTCTTTTGTTTCAACAGGACCTATCTTAAAATCTGGAATACCATTCCATAACTCTACAATGTTTTTTTCTTGTTTTTCTAATGTTTTTACTCTTTCTTTTTCTGCGTTTACCAGTGCCCAAACTGCTTTGTCTAGTGGTAAAGCTGAAAATCTAATTGGATGTTGGAATGTAGCAGAAACTATGCCCTTATTTTGTAAAGTAGTAAGCAGATGATAAGTTTCAGTTCTTGGTATTTTTAATGCTCTACATGCTTCTGGTGCGGTCTTGGAACCGTATTTTCCTAGATATATGTAGACCTTTGATTGATTTGCAGTAAGACCGAATTTTGATAATTCATCCTTTAGTTTCTCCAAAGACACTCTGTAATCATACATTTCAGAATCTGGAGTTGAATCAAATGCTGTCATTTCTATTTGTTCGTGGCTCATTTTATTTCCCGTGTACAACGTAGAATTGTTGGTGGGATATATTGTGCGCGAGTTAATTAGTTTTGATCGGTCTGATCGTTTATGTGATCGTGCATAGTTAGTTTCATTAATATTATTATCATTATTATCATTATTATGTAAATTATTTGATTTATCTATACTAATTTTATAGGATTTTGATTCTTCCATCTCACTTGACTCTCTCATTTATGATCGACTTTATGACAATTGGCTTCATTAATTTTACAAAAGCGGGTTGTCTCATATTCTTTATTACTCCGATTAGTTCGCTTTGTATGTTTGTAACACTAGATGACATATAGGTAGAAAGGCGTTTTAGATATAATGAAGTTGTGTATGTAATATGATAAAATTACAATCTAGATGATAACAATACCTCAAAGTATGTGGATGCAGAAAAATCAGAGACGGTTATGTCTGGCTAGACATATAATATTGCAGTAGTCACAAATGTATCCTGTATGGGAACAGCAATCATTATATACAGTAAAACTAGAATTTCTGGACGATAAATCTCCAGAACTAAATATCCGGTCAACGCTATCTGCTGGAAATATTCATTGACAATGTAATGGTAACTAATTTTCATTTTATTATAATCTCTGTTACATCAGAATGATCATAAATAATTCTTAAGAAAAACATTTTTGATGGAATAATAGCGAAATTTAGTTTTGGAGAAAAATATTTTATAATAAAAAAATTATCTGAAATGTGTGAAAAATAACTGTATACAACCAAGATCTGAAATTGAAAACTTTTTATTAAAAGATAATATTCAATAAAATTAAAATTTATTTTTTACTTGTTTCCTTTCACTCTTTCTTTTTGATCCAATGGCTATAATTGTTCTTTAAACGCCGCAAGAGTTCACGATTCATTAGCTTCATTGGTTTAAGTCCAAAAATCAATCGGTTGTGGATGTTTCACCGCTTTCATTTTCTATTCTACAAGATCTTATCTAATTATAACTACAATTCATTATTTTGATAAAAAACATTAATTTTTTTATCTGCATTAACCTTTAACTCTTTTATCTGCATTAACCTTTAATTCTTTCAACTCGTCTTAAATCATTAGCCATATTCTTGTCATCAGCGTTCGTATGCGATAATTTTTTTAGCTTTGCTGTTGCACCTTTTAAGAACAAAATTTTTCTATTTTTATATGTTCTGTCAGCTCTTGCCATGTTAATTAGTGCCGGACTTCCATACTTTAGGATGTTTGTTACCTCTTCTAGTGAAAATTGATCTAATCTCTTTGTTTCTGACTTGAAGTTTGGCTTTATCATAACAACATCAAGTGATGGTGTAAGTACAGCTTTTGAGCCTGGTGGAAGGTTCAAAAGTTCTGGATATAGATCGACTGAAAAACCAAGAAAGCTTGTTATGACTTTTAAAGAATCATATAGTTCCTCTATTACGTTTACCTTTTCTTTATCTAATTCATATGCTTGAACTGCCTCATCTATCAGAATTTCCATCGTATTTATAACCTCGGCTAGATCATTTTCTATGTCTGTATCATTAGATGACATGCAGGAGCTAGGATGTTTTCAATATTAAAAGTTACGTAGAAAGATCTTTCACTAAAAATTACCTATGCTAAAAATAATGTCTCCAAAGAGAAGCTGTACTACAAATCCTGCAGTTATGTAAAGGATGTATGGTATGCCTGGAGTGACCCATGTATCTGGTTTATCACAAAACTGTGTATTTTCAGCATGATGAAAAGAGAAATCAATTTTTTTGTGATTTCCTTCTACTTTTTCAATTGTAAAACTGTATTTTGGATTTTTAGATCTATATCCTAAAAACATGGCAGATATCTTTTTTAATCTAGTTTCTTCAAATCCTTCGAAAATATTTTTGTGTCTGGATATTGCAACAAGATTTCGAATTAAATTTAAAAAAATTGGAACAACAGAAATTATTGCAGCATTTGTTAAAGTGGTTAATGGAGTTACTGTATTTCCTGACAAACTGAGTTGGGGTGCAAGTGCTGCTAAAACTATCAATCCTAATGCATCTGCTCCTCCAAAAATTCCAAGTCTCCAGATCAAAAGTGCGATGGGCGCAACAATCAATGATACGCCTATGTTTATCAAGGAATTAGTCATGCTTGGTTCAAAGAAAATTAATACAACCGAAATTGCACCAAAAACAATCCATAAAATATCATTAATTTCTCGTTTCCATACATCCATGGTTGTTGCAATTGATAACATTATCAAAGCAGACAATATTCTAGCATTGTAAACATCAAACATAAATTCAAACATGAGTGCACATACTCCTTATCTGTTTTAGATGCAATCTATCTATTAATACAAGTAAAACCATATTTATCCTCGAGTTAAGAAATATCATGCCATTTTGTCCCGATTGCGGATATAAGATCACACCAAACGATAGATATTGCTACAACTGCGGAAAACAGGTTTTTAATGAATTCTCATCACTATTTGAGAAAACAAACTTGAAAACAAATCCCATGAAGAACATAAAGATGAATGATATGCAACAGCCTAAGATGGAGTCATCTCCAGGCATACCTGTCTCAGAACAACATGACAAAGAAAATATCAAATCTAAAACTGAATCTGAAATTCTTAGTTTGCCTTATTCTTGGACAGCAAACAATATTGAAATAACACTTCTTGGCCTTGGTCGGGTAGAGGGTTATGAGCGTAACAATCCTTTGGACAATAAAAAACAATACGAAGTCATAATACAATTCAAGAATCTTTTGAAAACAAGCAATAAAATAACTGGCGACTCTTTTGGGTTTGATAAATTAAATCTTAAAACAGATGTAGGAAATATCTGGGACTTGAAATACAATGTTGAAAATTTAACTCTAACTGAAACATTAGATCCAGAGGAGGAGTTTATTAGAAATGAATCTGTTTTTGAAATTAGAAAAAAAGAAATTCCAGAACATCTTTTAGCTGAGATTTTTGGCAAAAAATACGTATTTGCTGTCAAACTTATCACAAATCGAAGATATAAAGAAAACACTGAAAATTATCAATTTAGATAATTGTTCAATTACCTCTATATTGTGCTTGGCGCGTTTTTAGAATAATTAGTAACATCTTTTGTTTTCTTTAATCATAACATTCATTCATTAATAAAATGATTTATTAGATGTTTATACGCCGACAGCATTATGGGCATAAAAATACCAGTCATCATTACCTCAATTTCTATAGGATTGCTACTAATTTATGGAGCCGATGCGGCTATTGGAGGCGGCACTGATCAGGGTTTTCTGCCATTTGACCACAAAGTCAGAGGTTTTGCGTTAGGTATTCCATCGGTGGTACTGCCTATAATTGCATATTTTATCTCAAAAGGAGTTCCTTCTAAGATGCTTGGTGTTTTAATTGTTATAAGCGGACTTTTGACAGTAATTGGTTCTGTTGCATTTCTTGCCATGCAATCATCAATTAGTACAATAGAACCAGACAAAAACATAATGTCAGAATTTGCTCCAGTTATTGCAGTAGGAGTTTTTATAATTATACTTGGAGCAATAAAAATCAAAAAATCCTCAAAAATTGTATCTGCACCCTAGATGACACTTTGCGCTAAATGTAACAAGGAAGTAAAAAAAACACATTCATGTGATCATACAGACGATCAAGAATTCTGCGTAGCATGTTACACTGAACTTCACTACTATATGACAGAAACCCTGTAGCATATGTCAATTGAAACATTCGTACAATGGGTTATTTCATTAGTTTCAGATTATCTGTATGCGGGAATTTTTACTGCAGCATTACTAGAAACAATATTTCCACCAATTCCAAGTGAGGTAATATTTCCATTGGCAGGATATCTAGTATCACAGAATAAAATGGCATTTTTTCATGTAATAGGCCTTGGAATCACCGGGGCTGCTGGTTCTACTATTGGTGCACTTGTGATTTATCTTATGGCACTCAAGATTGGAAGAGAAGGACTTGCTAGATATCTGAAATATGCACATATTACAGATGACCATCTGAAAAAGGTCGACGGGTGGTTTGCGCATCATGGTGAAAAAGTAATTTTATTTGGAAGAATGGTGCCAGGAATTAGAGAATTGGTTTCAATTCCCGCTGGTTTTCTTAAGATGCGTATGCTAAAATTTCTTATCTTTACGTTTGCGGGATCTTGCGTGTGGAGTGTTTCCTTGTCTCTTGTAGGCTATTATTTTGGAATTGCCTCTGTACATTTTTTTGGATGAACCTTTTTATTGCAAAAACCTCGGGTTCTATCTGTGAAAGCGTTTATTCTTTCGGGAGGATTTGGAAAAAGGCTAAGACCAATTACAGATTATGTACCAAAACCGCTTGTACCAATTAACAATATTCCTATTATAGAATGGCAAATTAGATATTTCAAAAAATTTGGAATAAAAGAATTTGTTATTTGTTCAGGATACAAAAATGAACAGATAAAAGATCATCTTGAAGCAAAAAAAAATCTCGGTGTAACAATCCAGTATTCGATAGAAAAAGTTCCGTTGGGAACAGGCGGTGCAATAAAAAATGCATCTCGCTTTATCGATGAGCCAAATTTTTTTGTGATAAATGGGGATGTCATAACTGATCTTGATCCTAGACAATTACAATCAAAACCAAATTCTATTGCAGTTGTTCCACTACGGACTTCTTTTGGCATAGTGGATATTACAGAAAACAAAGTTACAAGATTCTATGAAAAACCAACAATTTCAGAATATTGGATGAATGCTGGAGTATACTATCTTTCAAGAGAAATTACAAAATATATGCCAAAAAAAGGCAATATCGAAAATTCTACATTTCCACTATGTGCTACCAAAGGCAGGTTATCTGCAGTGAAATATCCAAAGGCATTTTGGCACTCTATAGATTCGCATAAAGACATTGAAGAATGTTCAAAAAACATAGTTGCTAGACATTATGATGACTTCATATTCAAAAAGTGATAAAATGAGATTGGGATACAGCCTTGGCTCGTTATTGTCTGTAGATGAGATAATGAGTTGCTCAAAGATAGTATCAAATTATAATCCAGATTCTGTTTGGATTCCGGAAACGTGGGGAATGGAGGGATATTCTGTGTTGTCTGCTGTTTCACAGATAACAAAAAACTCTAAAATTGGTTCTTCAATAATTAACATCTTTTCTAGAACTCCAACTCTTATAGCAATGGGAGCGGCAACTGTTGACACACTTTCAAATGGAAGGTTTATTCTTGGACTAGGAACAAGTAGTAAACCAATTGTACAAGAATGGCATGGTCTTGAATTCACAAACCCAGTTCAGAGAATGCGTGAATATGTTGATATCATCAAGCTTACACTGTCTGGAAATAAAGTAAATTACAATGGTAAATTATTCCATTTGAGAAATTTCACTTTACTAATCAAACCTCAAAGAAAAAGCATTCCAATATATCTTGCTGCAGTAAACGAAAAAATGGTTAATCTGACATGGGAGATTGCGGATGGAGCCATTTTCTATTTAAGGCCAATTACAGAATTAAAAAATACGATTCAAAAAATGCAATCAAAGAAAAAAATTGATGTTGCATGTCAAATTATTACTTGCATTTCTAATGATTCAGAAAAGGCAACAGATAGAGCAAAAAGAACCTTAGCATTTTACATTTCTGTTGGAGAGATTTACCGTAAATTTTTGGAAAAAAATGGCTTTAATAATGAAATCAGAAATATATATGAAGAATTCAAGAAATCAGGACTAAAATCAAACCATGAATTGGTAACAGATAACATGCTTGATTCTTTAGTAATATGCGGTACTCCACAAGAATGTATAAAAAAACTAGAAAGAATTGTTAGTGCTGGAGTTACCCTTCCAATAATACAGTTCAACCCAATAGGTGATGTCATTACATCCTTTAAACTACTCACAGCCACTTTATCAGGTGATAAATCTTGAGAAAAGTATCTCTAACAGGTTTTGGACTTACAGAATTCAGCAAAGAAGACATTGCTATAGATTCGCTTATGCTCTCAGCCGTAAAATCACTTTTTGAAAGTATGCCAAATTTATCACAAAAAGACGTTGAGGTAGTACTGACTTCTACAAATGATAATATCAAATATCTTTCAAGTATTGTCTCAGAGATATCGGGAATAGCACCAAAAATTTCGCACTCTGTAGAAAGTTTGTGTAATTCTGGAGCAAACAGTGTCATCTCAGCATTTTCGTATATTGCTTCAGGTTTAGCAGACGTGGCATTAGTAGTTGGTGCAGAAAGGTTTGACAGTCCAGGACTGGTATTAGAATGGGACAAATCAAGAGGTCAATACAAACATCCAATATATTGGTCATCTATGTTTACAAAATCTCATGTAAGAAAATATGGAACAACAAAAGAAGATCTTGCTATTGTTTCTGCAAAAAATCATAAAAATGCACTAGATAATCCATATGCATATTTTAAAAAAACATATTCTGTTGATGAAATCATGAACTCAAAAAATCTTACTGAGGACATAAGACTCTTAGATTGTTCATTACCATGTAGTGGGTCTGCAGCAATATTGCTTGCGTCGGAAGAAGCAATGAAAAAACTTACTGATACTCCTGTGTGGATAACAGGAATAGGACAAAGGACGTTGTCTGCAGGATTTACTAAACATGAGGAACTTGCAAGTATGGAATCAACAATAGATGCTGCATCGATGGCTTATAAAATGGCTAAAAAAGAACCAGACGATATTGACGTTGCAGAAGTTCATGATGCATTTTCCATATGTGAAATTATTGAAGTGGAAGATCTTGGTTTTGCAAAAAAAGGAAAAGGAAATGAATTTGTTAGAACTTTGTATGAAACGCAAGATAGAAGAATAAATCCACGTGGAGGCCTCATAGGTGCAGGACATCCACTAGGCGCAACTGGGATAGCACAAATTGTAGAAATTGGTCAACAACTTCAAGGCAAAGCTGGAAAAAGACAAGTGTCACAAGCAAATGTAGGGCTCGTTCAAAATATGTCGGCTGCAGCAACATCATCATCTGTACTCGTATTACAATCATGACAAAGTTTGAAGAAGAACTCAAAGAAGGCGAATTTGTTTGTAGTGAATGCCAGAAATGTAAAAAATTAGTATGGCCTCCAAATGATTATTGCAATAGGTGTTTTGGAGAGGTGAAATGGAGGCCCATCTCACGTATTGGTAAGCTTGTTGAATTTTCAAAAAAAGATGAGACTGTTTTTTGCATAGCTGAGTTTGAAAATGAAATACGAGTAATGGGTTCCTTAGAATGTAATGTTGTACCTGTAATTGGTCAAGATCTTAAATTAGTAAAATGCAGTTATAATGGAAGTGAAGAGTTCGTTTTTCAACTAATGATATCAGAATGAATCCATTTTCAATATGTAATTGTGCTATCCTTGAGCATTATGTCAAATTTTAGCTTGGTAATCATATAATTACCAACTATTCTATATACGAAAAGATAAGGTAATCTTATTGTCTTTTAATAAAGAATCAGTTAGAAATTTGGCTGTATTAAAAATACAAAAAAATATAAAAAAAACAACCAAATCAAACCTGCTAAAATCACAAGAAAGTTTTATTGCAGAACGCAACAAAAAGATCGCTAGAACAAGA
>CAYSWR010000010.1:21529-25251 GCA_964434855.1 uncultured Nitrosopumilaceae archaeon
AAAATCACAAGAAAGTTTTATTGCAGAACGCAACAAAAAGATCGCTAGAACAAGAAGGCAACGAGGCTACAACTGGGAAGACACTTTGGTAAAGCGATTTAACGCATTAGATAGTTGGAAGGCATTTAGACTAGGTTCTCCCAGTGTAGCATTGCCAGATATTTTAGCTGTAAGTAGCATGGCAAATACTATATTTACAATCGAAGCAAAATCCGGTACTGGTACTACACTACACGTCCCATATGATCAAATTATTCGATGTTTGAAATGGATACATACATTTGAGCGGTATGAGATAAGAAAAACGATAATTGCTTTCAAGTTTCTTTCAAAAAAGAGAATAGATACAGGAAAATATGAACATCGGCAACTACGAGAATTTTACAAAACTTGGGATGAATCAAACAAGATAACTGATTTTGTATGCACATATGATGGAGAAACTTATGCTCTTGTGGATGGTAAGAGGCGAACGTTAGAGCTAGAAGACTACCAAATGCCATTTGTATTAAAAAAACTGACCTCATAGCATCGAATCCTTCTTTAATACCCACATCTGAAATAACTTATGAGTTTTGAAGATTTTGTAGATGAACGCAGTCTCCTAAGTCATGATGCGTTAGGCACTAAAGAGATCAAAATAAAATTACTTGAGGTAGAAGATGATGCATCTGATCATAACTGGAAATTTGGAATTAGAATTAAAGTCAAAAAAATTCTTATAACATTAAAACATCTGCAAACCCAACAAATTGAAGAAGCTGAATTTGATTTAAAAGAAATTGAAAAAGAAATGAAAGAAAAAAGACATTATAGTTCAACAAATAGATGGATACAAACTACAGATGTCAAAAATGGTTACATTCTAAGTACACGTCATACATTATTGATAAGCGATGCAATAGCATTAGATTATATTGTAATTTAATTGCAAACCGCTTTTAATAATTCATCTTTTTTCTTTTGCAATAAAATTTGGGATGAAATGCCACGTATAGTTCCTTCAAATAAAACAAAGTTTACTCTTTGAATTCTGTTTTTATTTTCTAGAACGAGTCTTTTCATGATTGGTTCAGGTTTTAGTCTGACTTTTAGCCCTACGTCTTTTAGATATTTTTGTATTGATTGTAGATAGTTGAAACCGCGTTTTGGTTTTAGATATGGGATTGTCTCATATGTTATATTGTTTTTAGCATACTTCAAAATTAGAATTTTCCTTCCTGATTTTATCAGAGTTCCAGTACATTTTAGGATGAATTTACCTTCAGCTTCTTTTGAAAACCACTCAAATGTGGATTTATTTACTCTGACTTGTTGTCTAAATGGCTCTATTAGGGAGCCAATTTGATAATATTTGCCAGTATGATACAATAATGGTTTTTTTGTTTTGTCGTATCTTATAACAACTACTTTACCAACTACCATAAAATGATCTCCAATTTTTTTAATAGAAAACAATCTACATTCTGCATTTATGACACAATTTGCTATCATTGGAGATTTGATATATTTTGATTTTAGAAATGTAAAAGAATTTTTAACCTTTAGCTTATCGATTTCAGATCCAGAGTATCCTCCTGCAATATTTACAAGTGTTGATTGTTTATCAGAAGCAACGTTTACTCCAAATTCTTTTGTTTCGCGTATGTTTTTTAGTGTAATGGAGCTTTCATGCAGAAAAATTGCAATAAGAAGTGGATCATATGAAATCTGCATTGTCCATTCAGCAGCCATGACATTCTTTCCAAAATAACCATCAGAGGTTATCATGCTTACACCTGTTACAAAATGCCTTTGAGCTTTATTTGCGATTTTTCTTTCCAACCAAAATTGACCAGTCACATTCTGTTATTAGTTGTTTTCACACAGAAACCTTTATGAAAGCAGGGTGAAAAGTGCAGACATGATAATTCAAGAGATAACTGTAAATGGAAAAAAACTCAATCTAAGACTTACTGACCAATCAATTATGGAGGCTAGGCGTCTTAAAGAACTTTATAATGCCGCTTATGAGGATCCTGAGAGCTTTGAAGAAGTTAGCTCAGCAATTTCTAACACCATAAATCAACTTGCTACTTACGTAGAACCAGAAGTCTCAGACAGTGATTTGGATGGGGTAATACAGGCTATAATGAAGGTAGTTGAAGAGAAATCAAAAGAGATGGCTGAATCAAAAAAACCTGAAACAAGTACAAAACCAAGCAAAGATTCAGGCAAGACGTATAAGACTACGAAGAAATCAAAAAAGTAATAATTTCTTGAGTCAAAAATCAGAAAAATACTTGTCGCATGGTTATATCTTGTGAACTATACTATTGCATGTGCAAACTCATTGCGAATGCGGTATTTGCGGTCATCTTTCTGAAAAAGAGTGCATTACAAAAGAATGTAAATGTTGTATTAATTTCCATACTCGTTCTGGACCAAAAAAATAGAACAATTCTAGATTTAAATAAGTACTTGACTTCATCATCAGATAATGCAGACTGTTTATCAAAAATGCATAGATCCAAAATGTGGTCTGGAATATCCTATTTCAGATATAAGAATAGAATGCGATCGTGGTCATTCACTTGATGTAAAATACAAAACACATCCTTCATCTGCACTTAAAGAAGTATTTTACAAAAGAAGAAACCATGCTAATAATATTTTTAATGAAAGCGGAGTCTGGAGATTTAGAGAACTACTAAACTTTTGTCAGATAGACACTGAAGATACTGAAGCATGTTCTAAATATCTTGTATCTATGGATGGTGCAGAAGGCCGACTATCAAAACCATATCACATGTCAAAAGTGGCAGATTTTGTAGGATTGGAACACGAAAATTTCTGGCTTCAACCTGAAGGCTACAATCCAAGCGGCTCGTTTAAAGATAATGGAATGTCTACTGCTGTCACTCACGCAAAACTTGTTAACATAAAAAAAATAATTTGTGCTTCAACTGGAAATACGTCAGCTTCTGCAGCAATGTATGCTGCAAATGAGAACATAGAATGCGATGTTTATATCCCTGCAGGAGAGGTTGCTCCAGGAAAACTAAGCCAAGCATTTCAATTTGGCGCACAAGTAATTGAGATAAAGGGAAATTTTGATGATGCCTTATCAACATCATTAGAAAAAGCAAATGAAGTTGGAGGATATACTGTAAACTCTGTAAATCCTTTCAGAATAGAAGGACAAAAAACCATCGTATTTAGAGCACTAGAACGACTTGATTGGAATTCGCCAGATTGGATTGTATATCCTGGCGGTGCACTTGGAAATACATCTAGTTGTGGAAAAAGTTTAATGGAACTATATGAATGGGGATGGATAAAAAAAATTCCTCGTATTGCTGTAATCAACTCTGAGGGTGCAAATACCTTGCATACTCTTTATAATGGAAAGTTTGAAGAAACAAAACTACGTTGGAACAAAGGTAATCCAGATACTGAAATAATAAAAAAATTCTACTCATACATGGATGAAAATGGAATAAGACCAAAAACCAAAGCAACTGCAATTCAAATCGCAAAACCGGCTAACATATTGAAAGGATTAAGAGCATTAGAATTTACAAACGGTGTTGTTACTCAAGTCTCCGATCAGGAAATGATGGACGGAATGGCACTTGTTGGTCTAAATGGATTTGATTGTGAGATGGCATCAGGTGCAGTTCCTGCAGGAGTAAAAAAACTGACTGATGAAGGAATAATCAAAAAAGATGATGTAGTAGTTG
>CAYSWR010000010.1:25351-42702 GCA_964434855.1 uncultured Nitrosopumilaceae archaeon
GGAGTAAAAAAACTGACTGATGAAGGAATAATCAAAAAAGATGATGTAGTAGTTGGAATTCTAACAGGACGACAAAAAGATTCTAGCATTCCTGTAGACTATCATAAAAATCCAAACAACAAATTTGCAAATCCGCCAAGATCCTAGTTTACTGATTTTCTGGTTCTGGCACTATCACAACATGTGCTAATTGGAGTTCATCCTTTATTATGGTTGAAATTTCTTTAACAAGTCTACTTGTTTCATCAAGCCTTGTTTCATTAGGTAAGATGATATGAATTTCTGCATTAAATTCATGCCCAACTGGCCTTAAGAAAATATCGCTGGTTTTAATTTTGAATTTTTCTATTATGATTGTTTTTATATTATCTGTCATTTGCGGATTGTGTACTGCATCAACTAATACTAATGCTGATTCCTTAATTGCTGTATATGCCATAAAAAAGATGTATCCAGCTATAATCATGCCACCTATTGCATCCATGAAAACAAATCCAAAATAAGTGGCAGCAAAAACACTGACAAATCCTACAAATGACGAAGTACCATCTTTAATTGAATTCCTTGCGTCAAGTTTTAACGAAATTAAATTAGACTCTATAGCTACCTTTCTAATTAAAAATGCCCTATGTAAGGAAATACTTCCTGCAGCTACTAACGTTATCATTGTTAACTCAGGATAATGAATTGTTCGTGGTTCGTACAATGCTTGAAATGCGTGAAAAGCAATAAAGACACCCAAAATGATAATAATAATTGCTGCAATGAATGCTGCCAGTACCTCTACTTTTCTATACCCAAAATGAAATAGACGGCTTCTTGGTTTTTTTACCATTAGAATGCCAAACCACACAATAAATGAAATCATTGAATCTGCCATGGAGTCAATACCGTCTGCAGTTAGGGTGATACTGCCAGTGAATAATGATATTATTATCTCAGCTACGCCTATGCAGGCAAGTGTAATTACTGATTGCCTGGCAGCATGTTGTCCTTTGCTTAAAATTGCGGTGCTATTATTCGTCTTACCGCTTTTATCTGCGCTACTCAATGTAAAATCTTATCTAAGAGAAATTAATTGTATCTGGTTTTTAAGTTATGTGTCTATGGTTGTGGCTTGAAATGTTCTTCAAGTAATAGTTTTTTCTCTTTCATGTGAAATAGTTCTTCAGTATGTTTGAAGGCATCTTCAGCATTTCTCATGAAAAGCATTGCTTGCATCAAAAGATGGTTTTCTGGAACTACTATGCCTGTTTGATCATCAGAATAAGTGAGTTTGACTACATCATCCTGTATTTCTAAAAGATCTGCATGTATGTGAATCATATTTGTGTCTTTGAAACTAAACTTTGTTGATTCTGCAAAATCACGGATATCTTTTGTACCTTTAGCAGTGTACAAAATTGCAACACCGTATTCATCTTTGAAGAGATCTAAAATTTCTGATGATTTTGGTGCAGGACCATTAAATCTAATGTCCATCAAATGAACATGCATCTGCCTTGTTGGAACCTTGAATACACGTATGAATAAGGGAGTATCTTTTCCCATGTAGCTTTTAACATCTTCATCGTGGTGTGGTTTTCTGGTCCACTCGATTGAATCTTTGACTTCAGTTTTAGAATCTTCTAAATCTGCCCAACGTCGAAGAAGTATTGCATCAAATCTCTTTATTTTTTGACCATATTTTTCTTTAAGTGGTTGTAGAATTCTTCCCATCCCAGTTACGTTGCAACTTCCCTGCATTACATATTTTTTATTAAATGCCTCTGCATAATTTGCTCTAGAGTTAAAAATCAAGTCTGCAACTGCTTTCTCACCTGTGATTTTTTCACCTCCTTGAAAAATCGCATTAACATTTTTTGGTTCATACAATGTTTTTTTGTTGAAATAGCCTTGTCCTCCAGGTGATGCATCTATCACTAAATCACATTTGTCAAGTACGTCTTCAATGGTGCCTGTAACTTTGAAGTCTTTAAAAGCGTTAAGTTTGGTTTTTGGTACATATACTTTGAATCCTCTTGAAATCGCATCTGTGACTTTTTCATCTGGAGAATATTTACCAACGCCCAATAATTCTATGTCTGAATCACCTGCAAGGAACTGAGTTATCCTACTTCCAATTGCGCCATAACCGTTTACAAAAACCTTCTTCATGATTTTTTTGATAATTATGCCTCTTTATTTAGATACTTGTGAGAACAACTAAATGTCCGCAGAAACTTGCTGATGCCAATGAATATTCATGCTTCATCACTTGGAATAGGGGCCGGTATTGCTGTAATCTCTATTCTGGTGGCATTTTTTGTATTAGACTCTGATGTATTAGAAAATGATACTACTGCAAAGATCAACTTAGCTGATAATACAGAACAAGCAAAAGAAAGCAATAGTAAAATAGATATGTCGCTTTTTTCATCTAAAGCGACAGCATTACTTGGTTCTCCTGATGCAACTGTAACTTTGGTAGAATTTGGAGATTATCAATGCTTTTACTGTAACAGATTCTTCCATAATACAGAATCAGGAATTGTGAAAAATTATGTCGATACTGGAAAAGTGAAGATAATCTTTAAAGATTTCACAATAATTGGCAAAGATTCTATTAATGCCGCTCATGCGTCTCACTGTGCAAACGAGGAAGGAAAATTCTGGGAATATCACGATGTTTTATACAATCATTGGACAGGTGAAAATAATGGCTGGGCGTCTTCTGATAATCTTGTTGAATTTGCAAAACAAACAGGACTCGATGAGATAGCATTTAGGGAATGCATGCTTGATGGAAGATACAGTTCTGTAATAGAACAAAGCAATTCTGATGCAAGAACATTGGGAATAACTGGCACTCCGGCCTTCTTTGTTATCGGATCGGACAATACGGTAACAAAGATCAGTGGCGCTCAACCATACGAGGTATTTGAAAAAATCTTCGAGTCAGAGCTTAAAAAATAAAATAATTACCTGTGTATGTCATCTAATGTGAATAAAAATTACAATTTACTGATATCTATTTTGACCTCAAAATGCTTATATTCGTAATTACAAAGGTGGTAGCTGTTGACTGTAGGAATAGACGACATATCCATATACATTCCCAGATTATTTCTTGACGCACGGGATTTTGCAGAGGCACGTGGAATGGACCCAGATAAGCTTCAACGCGGATTAGGCATATCAAAAATGGCCATTGTTGATACAAATCAGGATCCTGCATGTATGGCGGCAAATGCATGTTTACGCATAATGCAGAGAGATAAACTGTCTCCAAAAGACATAGGCCGTCTCTATGTAGCCACAGAATCATCTCTTGATGAGTCAAAGGCAATGAACTCATACGTTATAGGAATGCTTGAACAGGTGTATGGAGACGGTAGCTTTGAGCATTGTGGTGGCATAGAATGCAAATTTGCATGTGTTAGCGGCTCTTATGCATTATATGATAATTCTAACTGGATAAGAGCTGGAGAAGCAGGTGGAAAATCTGCAATAGTTGTTGTTTCAGACATTGCAAAATATGACCTGGGTTCAAGTGGTGAGTATACGCAAGGTGCTGGTGCTGTAGCAATGCTTGTTAACGATAACCCAAGACTTTTAGAACTTGATCCAAAAGTCACATCTACTTCAATCAAAAACGAATATGACTTTTACAGACCATTTGGGAAGGAGACTCCGATTGTGCACGGACAATATTCGAATTTACTTTATCTGATCCAAGTAAAGAAAGCACTAATGGCATACAAAGAAAAAGCACTTTCTACTGGTTTGATTAAACTAAAAGAAGGGGAAACAATTTTGGATCATATTGATTTTCTTAATATGCACCTTCCATACAGCAACATGGGAAAGAAAGCTCTTGCATATTTGTTAAGGCATGAATGGCGTAAACTTCCAAGATGGAAGAAAATAATTGAAAAAATCGGAATTGAAGAACCAACTCCAAAAGATCCACGTGGAACAATTGAGTCAGTTCTTGCAGATACTGAATTTATGACAAAAGATCACGAGTTTACTAAAAAATTTACTAAAACAGAAGAATTTCAAGAAACATATGATGCAAAATTATCTAGCTCCCTTATTGCGTCACAAATGATTGGTAACCTCTACACCGCTTCATTATATCTTGGATTCCGCAGTAGTTTAGAATTTGAATTTCAAAAAGAAACTGATCTTGAAGGGAAAAGAGTTGGGTTTGGTTCCTATGGAAGTGGTAGTAGTGCCATGGTATTTAGTGGTGTAATTCTACCACGTTACAAAGAAATTGTGAAAGACATGAATTTAGAAGCAGAGATTGGCAACAGGGTAAAGCTCTCTCTTGAAGAATATGAAGAGCTTCATGAAAATAAACGCGGACCACAAGAGAACTTCTTAGAAAGTAAAAAAGAGTTTATTCTTGTAGACGTAGAAATTGCCCCAGAAAGCAGAGGGGAACGTAGATACGTCTACAATGGATAGTGCGTTATCAAATTAATTGCTAACTAATGGGTAAAATCTAAAATATTTACAAGTTCAGTAAAATGTTTATGTAATCAAAAAAGGAAAATTGTACTATTGCAACAGCTTATAGAATCTGATAATTTAAAAGGAAAGATTTTAGATATATTGTCTAGAAACGGATTAGACTCGTCCTGTTATGCAAAAATACTAGATTATACGATTTCATCATTTGAAGCAGCGGGACGTGGCAAAGATTACTATGGATATCATAACATAATCCACGAATTAGAAGTAACATATGTTACATTAATTGCAGCACAATGGGAAAGTCTTCAAAACTATATCACTTTAGAAGACATGAAATATCTTTACTTTGCTGCACTCTTCCATGATTATGATCCACAAAAAATAGCGGAGAAACCGCATGAAGAAGTTGCAGTAAATTTTGTAAGAACCGATGAAACAATACTTGGATTTTTAAAAGATGCAAATCTTGATGTAAACATCGTTGCCGCGTTGATTCTTAGAACAACATATCCATGGAGTGGCGAATTAAAAGAAAAAGCTGAAAAAAACATTGAAAAATATCTGTCCTTATCAGATTTAACAAAAAATGATTCAAACCTTAAAGAACATTATAAAAAACTAGGATGGTTTCTTTCTGTTGTAGATAGAATTAGTGGTTATTCTCTAGGAAATTTTAATCATGCTCTAGAATTGGCAAATAAGAATGCATATGCATTAGGTTGGCATCCTAGTGTTTTGGCAAAAAGGTCCATAGTATATTTTGAAGACCTTTTGAGTAATGAAACAGAGATGTGTGATCATGTACTGCATGCGCTTCCAAAGCCGATGAGAAAATTATTTATGGATAATGTATTAGCCTTTATGAAACTAAGAGAGGAAGAGTTAATGATCCAATCTTCTCTAGTGTATGAGAATGTCAAAATATTTCCTGTGATTGAAACAACAAAAATAAAACAGAGTGAAGAATTTTTCCAAACGTTGCGCATGATATATGATGAATTACCTTCACCACATCAGTTTAAGAAAGAAGAATTTGCAGATTCAATAAGAGATCCAAATACCATTCTTAATACTTTGAGATTGGGAAATGAAAAAGGTCCAATAGTAGGTTTTGCAAAAGGTGGACCCTTAGAAGGTTATAAACATCGTGCGCAAAATTTTGATAGAAATTATGGAATGTTCAATACCGTTTTTCTCGAACCAATTGCACTGAAAACAGGATATTATGGTCAAGGAGGAGGTCATGAAATTCGTGTTTTATTTGCAATTCAAGCTGAGGCAAAAGGATACAAATTTTTGACCAGTTTTGCACCTAGAGAAAGGATTCAAAAAAGAATAGAAAGAAACGAAGGAATTGAGTCTGTCAAAGAATTCTCTCCTGATAGATGGGATTACTATAGAATTACGCTATGAATACAAATAATTCTAGGTAATTATCTTAAACTGAATTTTCTTTTCTTTTAGATAAGATATTAGTTTTTCAGCATGTTTTTGGTCTTCGGTTTCTAAGCTTAATGTTACACCTGCAGTGCCTACTGGGATACTTGAGCTTAATCTATCATGAATTACCTCAACAATATTTACACTCAAAGATGATATTTGATCAACTACTTCCTTGAGTGCTCCTGGTTTATCTGTCAATAATATTGAAATCTTTACCATTCTTCCCATCTCAGTCAATCCTTTTGCAACTATTTGACCTAGTAAATACATGTCTACATTACCACCTGAAAGGATTGAAACTACATTTTTCCCCTTTGCCGGATTTTTGTCCAGCAAATATGCCAAACTAATAGCTCCTGCAGGTTCTACAACCATTTTGGTTCTCTCCATTAAAAGAAACATTGCCTTGACTATCTGAGAATCATCTACAAGAACGATGTCGTCAATTAATTCATTGATTATTTTAAATGTGAATTCGCCTGGTTTTTTAACAGAAATTCCATCAGCGATGGTTCTTTTTCCTTCTACTGATTCTAGTTTTCCAGATTCAATGGATTTTTTCATGGCAGGAAATGCGCTTGATTGAACTCCGATGACTTTTACTTTGGGTTTTTTTGTTTTTATTGCACATAAAACTCCTGCAGCTAGGCCTCCGCCTCCTATCGGTAGATAAACCTCATCTACATTTGGTAAATCCTTCATAATTTCTAATCCTATTACCCCTTGTGCAGAAATTACTTTTTCATCATCAAACGCATGTATTATTTGACCGCCAGTTTTGTTAGCAATCTCAAGTGCCTTTGACCAAGATTCGTCATAGATAGTTCCTTCTAAAACTACTTTTGCACCATATGCTCTTGTTGCTGCAACTTTTGCAGGAGATGCATTTACTGGCATTACAATTGTACACGGGATGTTTTCAAGTGCAGAGGCAAATGCAACACCTTGGGCATGATTTCCGGCAGAAGCTGCAATCACTCCCTTCTTCTTTTCATCTTTTGACAATGAGTGTATTTTTGCATATGCTCCTCTTACCTTAAATGAGCCAGTTTTCTGCAAGTGTTCTGATTTTAAATAAACTTTAGAACCAGTCATATGACTAAATGTCGCAGACAGATACATCGGTGTTTTACGTATTACGCGTCCCTGAATTTTTTGCGATGATATAATATCATCAAATGAAAGATTCAACAGATTTGGTCGTAATAATTACAACATAAATGTTGCCAAAAGATATCAAATCATATAGCAGATAAAACCTCATCCATTCTTTTTAATAGACTATCTTTAACTTTGGATGAAATTTTTGTAGAATCAAAATTACCTTCCTTTGTGCCTTTTTTTACGTGTTCTAGATCAAAATGACATAAACAACCCTCTTCTGCCGCAATCATTCTCATTTCATCAATCATGACAGGAGATGTATGATATATCTCAATTAACATATTATCTAGTTCTTTGAATAAATCTGACTTTCTTTTTGATAATTTTTGAAAATTCTCATCCGCGCTTGAATATACCTTATCAACAAGAGTATTTGCTAATTCGTCATTTTGAAAAAATATCTCAAAAAGTTTTTGCTGATCAACATTTTCTTGTCCCATCTCTTTTAGTTTTTCTTGAATTATTTTGTTTCCTTGTTCAGAAACTTGTGTTTCAAGATTTTTAGTTTTATCAATTATTTCGGATACCTCTTTTTGTATTTCTACAACTCTATTATCTGGTTTATAATATAGCAATGCATGATATTGTAATGACATGTGACAAGAAAGAAGATAATTGCCTTCTTGTATTTCAGATTTGATAAAAAGTCGTCTTAAATCTTTATCATTGACAACGGATATTCCTTGTGTTTTCCAATCTGTTATTTTTTTTAATATTTCTTGATAATACTGCCTTACTAATGCGGGATCAAACGTAGTCTGATCGACTACTGTGCTGTCTCCAAGCATGACCTTTATTGGTATGCTTTTTGTTGAATCTGTGATCTTTTCTAGAAAGACTGATCTTATTTTTTCACTTTTTTGAGTCATCGTTTTAATAAATTGATCAGAAGATTTGGATGGGATTTGCATAATGTTTCTTTTTTTATAGGTCACATAAATCTGATATGTGCTTTAAATATCCGATGTTCTGTAAAAAGGAAGGATTTGGCTAAAACATCATATAAAAAGATAGTTTGCTGGAATTGTGACGTTGAAATAATACAATATTTTGACCTTAAATACAAAGGCGAGCGTGCACAATGTCCTGTGTGTGGAGTAAACTTTCCACTTGAATAAAACCATGAGGCTGTGAGTGATTATGAGTAAAGATGCACCTCAAGATCCACCTAATCCAATGAAAACAAAGGATATAGTAAATATGATGCTTGGAGGCGGTCGTTCTGAGGTAGTAGATATTGAAACACTTATCAAGGAAGTGCAAAAACGAGTATGGAGTTCACTAAAAAAAGGCTATCAATATGACTATTTCAAAGATGATTCTGAGAAGTTTTTGCGCGAACATGTTTCATCCAAAGTAAAAATGATCATAGTCTATGTTGATTTAGTCGGTTCTACACAAATGACTCTGGAACTACCAACTGAAAAATTAGCTATAATCATAAGCTCATTTTCCCAAGAAATGGGATTTGTCATTAGACATCATGGTGGATATGTGTTAAAATTTGTTGGTGATGCAGTAATAGGTTATTTTGTAGCTCAAGAAAGTCCTCTTGTTGCAGCAGATAATGCAGTTAATTGTGCAAAATCAATGATATCCGTTATTGAACGAGGAATAAATCCAATTCTTAACGAATATGATTATCCTGATCTTCGCGTGAAGATTGGAATGGATTTTGGCGAAAATACAATAGTTCGATATGGTGGCGATGAATCAAATTCACATGTAGATATACTTGGTCCTGGAATGAGCATAGCAGCAAAGATCACGAGCCTTGCTAAACCTAATCAGATTTTAGTTGGTGAAGATGTTTACGAAAAACTTCATCCAACGATGAAACAATCTTTCAAAGAAGTCGAAGGACTCGGTCAATGGAACTACCGCGATAGAGAAACTGGAAAAATTTATCGTGTTTATGCTTGTGTTGGTTAGATTGTGAATCTGTCAGGACATTCTATGTGCTCATAATGATGATCGGTAAACTCTTCTCCGACAACATACATTACTATTTTGTATAACTCGCTAGAAATAATATTTTTTTTACACTTTATACAACGTTTTGATATTGTTTTTTCCATTTAATTCATGTAGATCAGTACCTTCTATAAGGATCAGCGATCAACTGGATTTGATTAAAACTGAGTCCTGATTGACATCCTTACATATCTAACGCATGAAACTACGTACGGAAAAGTGAAATAAGGGGCATGAAAATAAATCTGCATATGTGGAATGTCGACCCAAAAAGAATGTTTGAAATGTATGGATTGGATATGTCTATGACAAATTCTCCATTTGCATTTCCAAGACTTCCACCAAGTGTAGCTAATTATAATATCGGAATATCAAAAACAAGCAAACTCAAAGATGACATCATACATGACAACGCCTCAATGCTTGCAAGACTGTTTGATTTTCATACCATGTTTCAGCAATATGCGTCAGGACTCTTTGATTTAGCCCCATCAAACCAATTTGGACCAGGTCATCCAATGCATTCAAAAACAAACATTGTTGACTCGTTACAATCAGAAAATGAGCAATTAAAAAAAGAAAATGCTGTTCTAAAGCGTAATTTAGAAAAACACAGGAAAAACTAAACCGATCTTTATAAACTCTATTTGTTTATCTGAACCATGACAAAAACACCAAATCAGAAATGGGAAGATGAGATCGCGGCATACAGAAAAAAATGCCAAAGGATCTTGCTGGTTTCATCTTCGATAAGATATGTTGGATTAATTAATGAATATGGCAGGACACTGACTGGAATCATTAAACAAGGGACAAACCCACTCTTAAAACCAGGGCAAGTAAGAAATGAATTCTTTTTAATTTCAACCATGTTGTCTATGCGAAGTACCAACTATTCATCAATAGGAGATATGGATTACGCAATTTTCAAACACAAAAAAGTCACATTACTTGTATTTAGCCGAAAAGAAGGTACCTACTACATATCTGTAGATCAGGATGCAACATTTGATTCGTTATCTGAAATAATCAGTAAAATCAAAAAGTTAATTTAGAGAGGGGCAAATCCATGGAATCCAGAAGCCTGTTTGACACTATCTTGTAAAGCAGGTTCGAATAGAGATATCATGTATTTATCAGGATCTAAAATTATTGCGTTTTTTCCTGTCTTATGAGATTCGATATCTCTGTGTACTGCAACTTTTTGTGCTTTTAGTTCCTGTAATGCACTATCAATGTCTCCTACTACGAGGCCAATTACAATTCCGTTCTCAATTGAAGTACCGGTGTTAATTGGCTTGCTTGCAGTATGTAAAATTACTGTAGCACCTTGTTTTGCTAGCTCTACCCAGTTCTCCCTTTGGTTTTTTATTGGCAAGCCTATTACTTCATTATAGAATTTAACAGATTTTGGCAAGTCCGATACTGCAATTATTACACCGCCAAGATGCTTTATGTTCACACTGAAAATTGACACTACTATGTTAAAATCTTTTGCTATACTACCTGTACCATTGTCTCTGTGCGTTCAACGCCGTTGATGTTTTGAATTTCAGTTGTAACGTCTTTGATTTGAGCTAAAGATTTCACTTCAATTAGAGCTACGGCATCAAACTGTCCACTGACTGCAAACGAATCATATACTGATTTTACCTTTCTTAGTCTCGCAGCAATGAGTTTTTTTGGAGATTTAACCAAAACTACTGCCTTTACCATCCCAAGTTAACCTCCACTTCTATCAGAGTTTCTGTTGTAACAATTTCACGTATTTTTTTAAAATCAATTACGATGTTATTTATTTCATCAAGTGTACCTTGAAGTACAACTGCGATATCTGTTCTACCTGTAACTACCATAATTTCGCGAATAACTTTGCGCGATTTTTTTAGTGCTTGTACAACTGCATCGACTTTTCCAGGTTTAACTGTGATTAGACAAAGTGCTCTCAATATTGATATTATCACTGACGTATGGATAAATGTTTATGATATTGATTTGATTGAACATGGTCTGACAATTTCCATATGTTGTATAATCAGAACTAAATGATGCTAATCTTCAGCTTCTTGTGAACGCGCTTCTTCAAGATATGCTCTTCTAGCTTCCAGTTCTGCATCTTTATCCAATTTTGAGTCATTTTCTACTACTATAATTCCACCATCATTAGATGCAACTAGATCCTGCTTTAGCTTGGATTTTGATTTTACAGGTGCCTTTTTCTTTGACTTTTTTTCTACGGCATCCTTTTTCTTTTTTGCTTTTTTCTTGTCTTTTACCATGATAACGACTTTTTGCTAAGTTGTAAATCATGTTATTAAACTTGTCTCAAGATCTATTCTAGACGACCCTGTCACAAGCACGGCTTTTCATACAAATTGAAATGCCGCCGGCGGGACTTGAACGCGCGACAGCTCGGTCTTCAGCCGAGTGCTCTCCCGGGCTGAGCTACGGCGGCACAGCGAATTATCCAATAAGTGGGGAATTAAAGTGTGTCTTTTCTAACTTTTCCAAGCAACATCTTTGATCATTTTTCTTTTATTGATTACACGAGCTATGACGAAAAGAAGATCAGAAAGACGGTTAATGTAAATCTGGCATGTTTTGTTTATCGCTTCTCTTTCTGATAGTTGTACAATGTGCGTTTCTGCGCGTCTTGATATTGCTCGTGCTAGGTGAACTTGGGCTGCATCACTATCTCCACCTGGTAAAATGAAATATGTTATTGGAGGCAACTCATCCTCAAATTTATCTATGTGCATCTCAAGAAATTTTACCATGTCTTCTGTAATTCTATTTGATGATGTTTTCAAATCAGGATTGGCAAGGTCAGCACCTACTATAAAAAGATCATTTTGAATCTTTTCCAATAAATCATGAATGTCATTATCTAATTTTGATGATAATACTATTCCAATAGAAGAATTTAGTTCATCAATTGCGCCATATGTGGTGATTCTTTGACTTGATTTTGATATTCTCTTGCCGCCGATCAAGCCTGTGGTTCCATCATCGCCAGTTTTTGTATAAATTTTTGTCAATGGTTAATTGATAGTTTTGATACTTTTATCTTGTTCGAATCAAATTATCAAGATGTGATTAATTTAATAGAGGTATTTGTGGCGTGTTAGAGATATGACAGAATTAACTTGTTCATATTGTGATTCAAAATTCTCTGACAAACAAGATCTCTCAAAACATATAGACAGAATACATGGCGGGCGGGGTTATTAGAAGGCGATAGAAGGAAACTCTAATGCTCTTTGACTTTTTTAACATTGTATCAGAATTAAAAAAAACTCCACGTAAAGGATGGAAAGAAAAACTTGGTCTACAAAATCCAGAATCTGTAGCAGATCATTCCTATATAACAGCAGTTATGGCAATGATACTTTCAGATTTAAACGGATTAGACACAAAAAAAATACTAAAAATGTCATTATTGCATGATTTGGCAGAATCTATTACAGGTGATTTAATGCCAGAAGAGATTTCAAAAAAAGATAAAACAGAATTAGAAAACCAAACCATTTCAGACATTTTTGCAAAATTACCTGCAAATCTAGCAGACGATTATACAAAAATATGGCATGAGTATCAAAAAGGAGAGTCAAAGGAAGCAGAACTAGTACACGAAGTAGATCGTTTAGAAATGGCAATGCAGGCTCGTAAATATCGTTCAGAAGGACTCCCAGAAGATAAACTGGAGACATTTTTTTCATCGGCTAGAAAAAATATCAAGAGTAAAGAAATTTTGGAGATTCTTGATGAGATATCATATAAATAATAAAAACACGTGAAAATTGCTATGCAGTATTTTGTGGCATTAAAAATTGGTGAAAAACGGGTAAAATTCGCACGAGAATATTTGAACAAGTATACAAATAACACTGCAATGCCAGCACTTGCACTAAAAGACAATAAAACAAACGTATGGGAACCAGTGGGCGAAGAAAATCTTTATGCTGTTCTTAATGATGGAGGAGGATACGTATTGACAGATGTTAGTGGATATATGATAGTTTTATGTGATAAAAACGGCATATCAAAAGCCATAGCTAGGGGATTAGACATGCAGCGAAAAGATGTAATTGTAAAGATGCTTCAAGCAGATAACATACAAGAATACAAAGGCGAAGTTTCTCTTCCAGTTTAAAGAGAGCGCAATTTGCTATGTTTATTGAGCAAATTTGACCCTAATCATACATTAAATTAGTATAATGACCAGAACATAGGAATGGCAAAGAAATTCGAGCATGAGATCGAAGTACATGGTCATCTCATAGATTCAATGATACTCACAAAGATATTTGATGTTATAATGGACCTTAATGGCGAATTCCAAGTGCAAGAGTTCAAAGTTGGTAAAAGAAAGAAAGACGAAAGCTATGCCAAGTTACTTGTACAAGGAAAATCACAAAAACATCTTGGCGATATTCTAGAATCTGTATACCGAGAAGGTGCTACATCAAAAATTCAACAAGTGATCAAGCTAAAGCCTGCTCCAAAAGACATGGTGATGCCTGATGATTTTTATAGCACTACAAACAATCGCACAGACGTTTTCTATAAAGGAAAATGGATCAAAGTAGAAAACATGATGATGGACAAGTGCATTGTAGTTAATGGAAAAAGTGCTCGTTGTACACCTATTCGTGAAATCAAAAAAGGTGACATGGTAATAGTTGGAGAAAACGGAATAAAGATCACTCCTCCTGAAAGACCAAGAGAAGGAGTCAATCTCTTCCAGTTTATGGGAAGCAACAGCTCAAGTGAACGACCAACACAACACATCGCAAGAAAAGTTGCATATGATATTTTCAAGACCAAAAAAGAAGGCGGAAAAATAGTTCTGGTGGGCGGACCAGCCATAGTACATACTGGTGCGTCTGATTCTATTGCATTTTTGATAAGACATGGATTTATTGATGGAGTTCTTGCAGGAAATGCTCTTGCGGTACATGATATTGAATATGCTACGCTTGGGACATCGCTTGGAATGAATGTAAAAGATGGAACTTTAGCCGTAAGAGGACATAGAAATCACATGCAAGCAATCAACTCTGTATTCAAGGCAGGCTCTATAGCAAAAATGGTTGCAAATGGCACACTAAAAAAGGGAATAATGTACGAATGTGTTAAAAGAAAAATTCCTTTTGTCTTGGCAGGTTCCATCAGAGATGATGGTCCATTACCTGATGTAATGACTGACATGATTGTGGCTCAAAAAAAATACAAGGAAATTCTAAAAGACACAAAAATGGTCATAATGATATCTACGATGCTTCATTCTATAGCTACAGGAAACATGTTGCCTGCTGAAGTAAAGGTAATTGTAGTAGACATTAACCAACCGACTGTTACAAAACTGATGGATAGGGGAACGTGGCAAGCACTTGGAATAGTGTCTGACGTGGGAGCATTCTTACCACTAGTAACACAAGAAATTCAGAAACTGATCAAGTGAGCACAATAAAATATCAAAACCTTTCTACTATTTTTGAATGTTTGACATCATACCAGGACCCATCATATCACGCCAGTTAGTGTTATTCATCATCCAAGGTCCCATCCAGTTTTGTTGAAATTGTTGATTTTTCATCAACTCTTCCATAAATTCATGATGTTCTAACATGTTACCAAACATTTGTTGTCTTAGATTCGGATCATTCATCATGTGGCCCATCATATTTTGACCCATCATGGTTCCCATCCATTGCACATGTTGTGGATTTTGCATCATTGTGTTATGCATTCCTTGCATGAATTGTTGATTCTGCATCATCGATCCCATCCATTGATTCATTATCTGTGGATTCTGCATCATGTTGTTCATCATTAGTTGATGAAATTGAGGATCTTCCATCATTTTTTGCATTGTTTGTGGGTTTTGCATCACATTAGCAGGATTATTCGTATTTATAAAAACAAGATAACCAATGCCAAATCCTGCAAAAAATATTCCAATTGTGATTCCTATCCAGACATATGGTTTGACCATATGATGATTTTCTATTTGGCATAGTTATAGTCAAGGAAAAATATCACATATGATAATCAATATTGAAAATCTATCTGTCCAATACAAATGCTCTTCTTACAATTGGCGGTTCTTTGACCATATGTATGAACATCTCCATTGTCTTTCCTATACCAATAGGTTCTTGTTCACTTAGGATATCCTGAGCTCTTGAAAGCTTACGTGATTTTTCAGCATAAATTGTGAAAAGAATTTCGTTATTGGCTACCTTGTCACCGCATTTTTTATTAAAAACAATTCCAGATCCTTTATCTTTTGGAGCTCCAGCTGCTCTAGCTATCTCCACTAGAATATTGTTGTCCATCCACAAAACTTGTCCAGTTTTTTTTGCTTTAATTTGGAGAGTGTGATCACCTATTGCAAGATCATCTGGTTTTAATTTGGAATTTCCACCTTGTAATAAAATTATTTCTCTGAGTTTTTTTTCTGCTTTGCCTGCATGTAAAATATCTTTAGCTAAATTATAGCCATTCTTTTTGCCTGCAATTTCAAAAATTGCACCTGCGATATGACATGCTTTATCAGTTAAATCCAAAACATTTCTTTTTTTCATTAAAACATCTAACGCTTCTCTTGCTTCTAATGCTGGACCTACACTAAGACCGATAGGTTGTTCGCCATGAGTAATCACACAATGCGTGTGTATTTTCATTCTTCTTCCAAGTTCGATTATATCCTTGGCAAGAAGATCTGCCTCGCCAACTGTTTTGACCTTTGCACCTCTTCCTGTTGGGATGTCTACTACAAGATGAGTTGCTCCTACTGCTTTCTTTTTACTCATAATAGATGGCAAAAGCAAAGGATCTATGTGTAATGAATACTCGGTTCTAACAAAAATATCATCAGCGGGTGCAAGTTCAAGTGCTCCTCCCCATACTATACAGCCATTACATTTCTGAACCACTTTTTTCATCTCTTCACTTCCAAGATTTACGGGCATCAGAGTTTCTGCCCTGTCTGCAGTTCCCGCAGCCGAAGTTATAGCTCGTGACGAAGTTTTTGGAATTGTCAAACCAGCTGCAGCAACTATTGGTACAACAAGAAGCGTTGTTTTATCACCAGGTACTCCTCCAACACTGTGTTTATCTACTATGATATTTTTACGGAATTTTAGCTGTTTGCCAGTTTTTACCATTGAAGATGCTAAGCTCGTTGCTTCATCAAGACCTAATCCCTGAACATGTAACGCGGTTACAAATGCAGCTATCTCACTTTCATTGAGATTTCCAGCAACCACATCTTTTACGATTTCATAAACTTCTTCATACAACAATTTTCTCCCAGCTAATTTGTAACGAATGAATTGTAACGATTTTGGAAATGCTGCAATTTCAACATCTACTACTGAATTTGGTTTTAATCCTAATGCTTCCCTAACCTCTTCATTTACACTAATAAAACCTCGTTTCACTGATGTTGTAGCAATATTTGCTATTGCCGTAAGCTCTTTTTTGTAGCATATCTTTATTCTTCCAGAAGCAGTGACCCCAATTTCCTCTGCATCATATTTGTTTAATGCAACAATTGGTTTTCCACCAGATTCAACACCAGAAATAGAGACTCTTAATTTCATTGGAAATATTTCCTCTTCATATGATAAAATTTCTTACTTTTAGTTGGATTATATCATTATCGAGACTGATTCTCACTTCTAAAAATAAGCAGATGAGATTCTAACGCATAAGATGTTTTACAATATTTTGTAACCTTTGTAATCTGGCATATGAGATATTTGTTTTGCGAGACAGTTGGCTGATGTCTATAGCTAACAAATCTCTTGCCAACATGAACTTGTTTTGGGAAAGAATCTCTAATTCTTTTGCTCGTAATCCTAAAATGGTGATTGGATACAATCCTTTTTCTTCTATCATATTTTCAAGTCCTTTATCATGCGGATATCTCCAGCACAATAGTTTCTGATCTACACATTTAGCGTATGTGATAACATCATCAGATACTTTTGTGTTGCAAACAAGCATTTCTTTATCAAAGGTTTCAGATAGATCTAAAAATCTAGCATGAGTGTATAACGACTCCTTTAATCCAGTGTATATCCCAGGCAGATTGTGATATTTGCATTCAACCATGTATCTTTCATTTGTAGAGTTTGATTTAGCAATAAGATCTATCTCATGTTTCACACATTTTCCATTTACTTGTGATCTAACTGCACCAACATCATATCCATAGTTCTCAAATATTTTTCCAACATAAGTTTCAAATGCAAACCCTGCAGGACCCATCAACATTATTGATTCTTTTAATCTGT